>JAPLOK010000379.1 GCA_026400775.1 Alphaproteobacteria bacterium
CGGCACCACCAATGGCTCGGGCGAGGTGCGCCGCAATGAGAGCATCACGCTGCGCGTCGCCGCCACCATCACGCAGATGCTGCCCAACGGGAACATGGTGGTGATGGGTCGGCAGGAGGTGCGCGTGAATGCGGAACTGCGCGAACTGTCCGTGCAGGGCGTGCTGCGGCCGCAGGATATCGCCTCCGACAACACCGTGCGGCATGACCGGCTGGCCGAGGCACGCATTGCATATGGGGGCCGTGGCGCGCTGTCGGATGTGCAGACGCCGCGCTACGGCTCAGCGCTGCTGGATGCGCTACTGCCCTTCTAGGAGCCTGACCCAGACGGGTCTCGGCGCGATCCGGCGGTGCTTTTCCCACCCCGCTGCATTGCGTGGCTTGCCGATGCAATCAGTATCGGCAAGCCACGCGCCTTGCAGGACCGAAAAATCTCTCGCCGGCTCATCGCCGGGACCCATATGGGTCAGGCTCGCCGCGACTTCTGCCGCGCATGATTTCCACGAAGCCGAAGAGCAGCAGCAACTGCCCGGTCAGCATCTGCATGGCGGCAAGGATACGAATGCCGTCATCGCGCGACAGGATGTCGCCATGGCCCACCGTGCTGATCGTTTCGCAAGGCTGGTTTTTCGCGTATGGCCGACACCGCAAGGCTGGTGGCGACGCCCAGCCCGAAGAGCGGCCCCTGCGGGAACAGCAGATACAGCACGCCCACCGCCAGGGATGCGACACCGACGGCTGCGAAACTGAAAGCCCAGCCCTGGTCGCCCAACGCTGCCGCCACCAGCACCATCAGTGAGAAGGTCAGCGCGACGCTGGCCCAAGGCCCGCGGCGGTGGCGGCGCTCAGGCGCCGGGCGGCGAGGCTTCGAAGACCGCGCGCGGCAGGGCGGGAATAGCGGCGATGCCGGTGATTTCCACGCGCCAGGACGGGTCCACCAGCGGCGCCTGGATGGTCATGCGCGCGGGCTTTTGCGAGTGGTCCAGCCAGCGGTCCCAGGCGCGGTTCATGGCGGGTGCATCCCTGATGTCAGCCAGGATCACGGTTGCGCTCAGCAAATGAGCCTTTGACGTGCCGGCCGCGGCCAGCAGCGCGTCGATCTGCGCCAGGATGTCAGCGGTCTGGCCCTCGGTGTCCAGGCTGGTGTCATCGGCCACCTGGCCGGCCAGATACAGCACATCGCCATGCGCGACGGCGCCCGACAGGCGCGCTTCCTCGGCGTAACGCACAATCATGTCAGCCTCCTCTTTCGCCACAGCTTGCACCGCCCCGCGCCCGTATGCGAGAGGGGCAACATGGGACCCTTGATCGACCGCGTCATCCTTGCCAGCCGCTATCTGCTGGTCGTCTTCCTGCTGGGCCTGGCCGCGGCGCTCGGCATCTATGCCCTGAAATTCCTGGGCAAGCTGGTGACCTATGCCGGCAAGGCATTCCAGGGCGGATCGGACACGGAAATGCTGCTGGGCCTGCTTTACCTGGTGGACAGCGTGCTGGTGGCCTCGCTGGTGACGATGGTGATCATTGCTTCCTATGACAGCCTGGTGTCGCCGCTGGATGCCAATGTGGAAGGGCAGCGCAAGCTCTGGGTGAAGAAGCTGAACCCGGGCAATCTCAAGCTGAAATTGTCGCTCGCCATCGTGGGCGTCAGCAGCATCCACCTGCTGCAATTGTTCCTCAAGCTCGAGGACTATAGCGACCGCGACCTGACCTGGGCCATGGCGATCCATGGCCTGTTCGTGGTCTGCGCGCTGGTGCTGGGCATCCTGGACCGGCTGGAGGCCAAGTCGAAGAGTGCCGCCAGCAAGCCCGGCGACACCAACGGAAATTATACGTAACGGGCTGATTCAGGCGCCGGGCCGAAAAAGCCCGGCACGATCAAAGCTTGGCCGAACAGGCTGATTCACGCGCCGGGCCGAAAAAGCCCGGCACGATCAGAGCTTAGCCGAACGGGCTGATTCACGCGCCGGGCTGCAGAAGCCCGGCACGATCAGACCTCAGCCGACCAGTTCGTAGCCGGCGAAGAAATAGGCGATCTCGATCGCGGCGTTCTCGGCGCTGTCGGAGCCATGCACGGAATTGGCTTCGATGCTCTCGGCGAACAGCTTGCGGATGGTGCCCTCGGCCGCGTTGGCCGGGTTGGTCGCACCCATCAGGTCGCGGTTCTTCATCACGGCGTTCTCGCCTTCCAGCACCTGCACCACGACGGGGCCGGAGACCATGAAGTCCACCAGGTCATTGTAGAACGGGCGGGCGGCATGGACTTCGTAGAACTTCTTGGCGTGCGCGCGGCTCATCCAGATGCGCTTCTGCGCGATGATGCGCAGGCCGTTCTTCTCGAAGATGGCGTTGATGGCGCCGGTGTGGTTGTTGCGCGTGGCGTCGGGCTTGATGATGCTGAATGTGTGTTCGATGGCCATGATGCTTGTCCTTGAAAGGTGGCGCGGCTTAGCCGTGCCGCGCTTTTGCGGCAAGCCTCAGTTTCCCTGCAACGCCATCGGGCGCGCCCAGAAGGCGATGCCCCAGCCCAGCACGCCGCCCATCAGGAAGGTCCGCAGCAGCGCCTGTTCATTGCCGCCGGCCATCCAGGGCAGGCCGCGCATCTCCGCCATCCAGCTCAGTTGTGAACCCCCGATGACAGCGACGCCGAAGGCGAAGCCGGTCAGCAAATCCGGCAGCGGCAGGGCGCGCAGCAACAGGCACAGCACCACGCCCCAGATCGCCGCCTCGATCGCCAGCATCGCCACCTGCGGCAGGCCCCAGGGCGCCATCGACGCCATGGAATATGGCAAGGGCACGCGGCCGATATAGGGCAAGGCCGCCGCGCCATAATGATGCAGCAGGAACAGCGTGCCCTGGTGAATCACCAGGAAACCCAACAGCCCCGCGATGATGCCGATGCGGATCGCCTTGCCCATTGATCACCCCAGTCTTGTCGGATCAATCCGCGGGTTGCACGCTCCGCGCAAACCCAAGGATGGAACATCA
>JAPLOK010000351.1:0-3695 GCA_026400775.1 Alphaproteobacteria bacterium
GGGTCGATCATCCGGCGCTGGCGCTGCCACACCGAGCCGGAGCTGGTGAAAATGCTGTCGCCGATCAGCGGGTCCAGCGCGTCGACCATCAGGTCGGATTTCGGGAAGATGCCGCCCTGGTCGGACAGCACGCGGCGCACCTCCGCCGGGTCATTCACGATCAAGGTCGAACGCCGCGACCACCCCAGCCACCCCGTTCGCACGCGATATGCGTAACGCGGCACCAGTGTCAGCAGATCGCCATCGCCCTGCAGCACCACGCGCAACAGGTTCATCACCGCCGCCCCCGGGCTGGGGCGGGGAGGCACGAAAACCGCCGTCGCTTGGCTCATGCCATCATCCTGATGGCATGATGCTTCGTGCCCTCAGGCACCGGGCGCAAACCTTCGGTTTGCTGGGCTCGCCGGACCGCCGGCGGCGCCCAGTCGGGCGCTTGGGCGCTTCGCAGAATGCTCGCTGTTCGCAGCATAGGCAGCTCCTTGATCAGCAAACTTTACATAGCCAAGTGTCAGGTGTCATCATTGCGCTCACGCACCGAGTGGCCGACCATGGAACTCCACATTTTCCACGCCCTGATCGCCGCGCACATCCTCACGGGTGCGACGGGCGCCATTGCGTTCTGGGTGCCCATCATTGGGCGCAAGGGCGGCGAGACCCACCGCAAATGGGGCAAGGTCTTCACCCTGTGCATGCTCGCCACCGGCGCCTTCGCCATCGGGATGTCCAGCCTGACACTCTACGATCCGATCGGCACACACCCCCATCTGGAAGGCATGTTCGACGCGGTGTTCATCCGCGCCATCTTCGGCTGGCTGATGCTGCATATGGGCATACTGACCGTGAACCTGGCCTGGTATGGCTGGCAATCCGTGTTGAACCGGCGTGACCATGCCGCCAACCGACGCCCATTGAACCTTTTGCTGCAGCCCATCCTGGCGGCCGCCGCGATCAATTGCGCCATCCAGGGCATCATCGCCGGGCAGTACCTGATGGTCGGGCTCTCGCTGGTCGGCATCGCCACCGCCTGGACCAACCTGAATTTTATCCTGAACGCCAACCCCGCCCGACAGATGTGGCAGCGCGAGCACCTGAAGGGCCTCGTGGGCTGCGGCATCTCAGTCTACACGGCCTTCATGGCCTTCGGCTCCGTGCGCATCATGCCGGAACTCGCACTCCACCCCGGCATGTGGGCCATACCGCTGATCATCGGCGTCGCCATCATTATCCACCAATGGCGCAAACTGGGCTTCCTGCGTTGGAACCGGGCAGTGACATCGTGAGATTGCATGGGGTGCTTCAGGTCATTCGAGAGGGGCTTTGCCCACCTCCAAACCTTCGTTGCCTTCGGCGCCTCAGCCCACCAGGGGTCAACGACCCCTGGACCCGGTGTGGGTATGGGGGAGGGCAAAGCCCTTGCCCAGCTACCTCGCCACCCCGCGCAACCTCATGAAGGTTGTCGTCATCGGTGCCGGCGTTGGTGGCCTGTCTGCGGCGGCGGATTTGGCGCGGCGTGGGGCGGAGGTGCTGGTTCTGGAGCGTGCCGAGTCGCATGGCGGGAAGATGCGGCATGTGGAGGTGCAGGGGGTAGGCATTGATGCCGGCCCCACGGTGTTCACCATGCGCTGGGTGTTCGAGGCGCTGTTCGCCGATGCCGGGGAGAGGCTTGCCAATGCGGTGCGTCTGCATGCGCCCGAGGTTCTGGCGCGGCATGCCTGGCGCAAGGGTGGCCGGCTGGATCTGTTCGCCGATATCGAGCGCAGCGTCGCCGCGATCGGCGATTTCGCCGGTGCGGCGGAAGCACGGGGCTATCGCGATTTCGTCGCGCGCAGTGCGCGGATCTATCGCACGCTCGCCCCCTCCTTCATCGCCGCCGAGCGGCCATCGCCGCTGGACCTGGTGCAGCGCGTGGGCATCACCAGGCTCGGCGCCCTGTTGGAAACGGTACCCTGGCGGTCGATGTGGGCCGCGCTGGGCGATCACTTCCATGACCCGCGGCTGCGGCAATTGTTCGGGCGCTATGCGACCTATGTCGGCTCCTCGCCCTGGTCGGCGCCGGCGACCCTGATGCTGGTCGCCCATGTCGAGCAGGACGGGGTGTGGCTGCTGGAAGGCGGCATGCGGTCGCTGGCGGATGCGCTGATGGGCCTGGCGCAGCGGCAGGGTGCGCAACTGCGCTGTGATGCGGATGTGCGGCAGATCATCGTCAAGGACGGCCGCGCCGCCGGCGTCGTGCTGGCCGGCGATGAGCGGATCGAGGCCGATGCGGTGGTGTTCAACGGCGATGTCGCGGCCTTGCCGTCACTCGGTGCCGCCGGCGCGGTGCCGGCGGTCAAGCGCGAGCAAAGGTCGCTCTCCGCCATCACCTGGTGCATTCGCGCGCCGACCACGGGCTTCGAATTGTCGCACCACAATGTCTTCTTCGCGGAGGATTACGAGGCGGAGTTCCGGGCCATCTCCCACCGTCGCGAAATCCCCGAGGCGCCGACGGTGTATCTCTGCGCCCAGGATCGCGGCCTGGGCGCGGTGGCGCCCGGCACGCCCGAACGGATGCTGCTGCTGATCAACGCGCCGCCCGATGGCGATCTGCGCCGTTTCGAGACAGCGGACTACGCCGCGCGCTGCTTCCACATGCTGCGCCATTGCGGGTTGGAGATTCAGCACGCCGCCTCCAATACGGTCGCCACCACGCCATCCAATTTCAACGCCATGTTCCCCGCGACCGGCGGTGCGCTCTATGGCCGCGCGAGCCATGGCGCGACATCGACGCTGACGCGCCCTGGTGCGGCGGCGAAGCTGTCGGGCCTGTATCTATGCGGCGGCTCGGTGCATCCGGGCCCGGGCGTGCCGATGGCGGCGATGTCGGGGCGTTTGGCCGCGGCGCGGCTGCTCGAGGATCAGGCCGGCAGCAGGGCGAGCGTGCGCTTCACCGTCGGCGCGTAGCGCGGCCTATCGCCAGTGTGACAGGAACAGCCATTGCCCGAGGTTGGGGCGCACCGCCGCCTCGGCCGCGGCGTCCAGCGTGGCGATGCCCTCGCGCAGATCGGCCGGCATGGCGATGGGCGCGCAGAACCGCACGTCGAAAGAGGGGCCCGTGTGGCGTGTCGCATGCGCCAGCACCACCTGCGCGCCGGTGCGGCGGGCGAGCCGGACGATGGTGCTGATGTTGCCGCCCTCAGCGATCGGGCGGCCCATCGCGGGCGCATTGGGGCTGCCATCGCGCACCTCGTCGATGAACAGCAGCACCACGCCGCGCTCTTCCGCCAGCGTGCGCACCAGGGTGCGGGTGGCGGTCGGCGATCCGCGGAGCAGACGCTGGCAGAAGGGCGTGCGCGCGCGCACCGCCTGCATCTCGCGATAGGCATCGGGCGGTGGTTCGTAGATGGCGGTGGGCGGCGCGCCGCATTGCCACATGGCTGGCGCGAGCGTTTCCCAATTGCCCAGGTGCAGCCCGGCCACGATCAAGGGGCGGGCGGCGAGATGCTCGGCGCCCTCCACGCGGATGCGGCCCTGGCCCTGGATGCGGCGCAAACGCGGCACTTCCATGATGCTGCGCGCGGAATTCTCGACATTGGCCGCGCAGAGCGCCTCGATCGGTCCAGCGGGGCGCAGCCTGGTCAGCGCCGCGCGCATATTCGCCACCGCCCGTGGATGCAGCCGCGGGCCCAGCTTGCGTCCCATGAAGCCCGACAGCCCAT
>JAPLOK010000351.1:3709-5905 GCA_026400775.1 Alphaproteobacteria bacterium
ACAGGCTGCGGTCGAGCGCCGCGATCAGCAGTTGCCGCGCATTCATGCGCGTTGCAACAACATGGGCAGATGCGCCCCCGGCCGCAGGGTCAGCCGGGAGACCGGTTGCACCACATGCCCAGGCTTCATCGCCGGCGCGAAATTCTGCGCCAGAGTGGCGAGGCAGATCACGCTTTCGACCATGCCGAATTGCTGCCCGGTGCAGACGCGCGGCCCGATGCTGAAGGGCACGTAGGAATAGCGGATGGGCTGGCCCTCGATGAAGCGTTCGGGCCGGAAATGGTCGGGCTGCTCCCACAGGCGCGGATTGCGATGCAGCAACCATGGAACCACCAGCAGCAGCGAGCAGCGGGGGACCGGCGTGCCGGCCACCTTGGTATCGACCAGCGCCTCGCGCGCCAGGACCGGCACCGGCGGGTAGAGGCGCAGCGTTTCCTCGATGACGGCGCGCGCATAGGGCAGGTTCGGTACGTCGTCATGCCCGGCGGCACGCCCACCCAGCACGGCGCGCGCCTCATCGCGCAGGCGCGCGGCGCTGGCCGGCGAATTGGCCAACAGGAACCAGGCCCAGGCCATGGTGTTGGCCGTGGTCTCGTGCCCGGCCATGAACAATGTCGCGGCCTCGTTGCGCAGCGCCCATGGTTCCATGGCCTGCAAGGCGGCCAGCGCCCGCACCAGCGAGGCATCGCCATCAGGGTTGCGCAGCACATCCGCGATCAGCGCATCCAGGACCTTGTGGATGCGCTTGGCTTCCCGGCTGGCGGCGATATTGCCCAGGCGCGAGACCCATTCCGGCAGGCCCATCATCGCGCCCAGCGCCGACTGGCCGATGCGCGCCTGGTAGGCCGAGAAGGCGTGCACGACACTCGCTGCCGCATCGCTGCCCAGGCTGCGGCCGAACAGCGTGCGGCAGATGACCTCCGCGGTCATCTCCGCCATCTCCTCCAGCGCGTCGAATTCGCCGCCCGCGGGCGTGGCGGACCAGCGCGCATGCCATTCGGCTGCGACCTCGGTCATGACGGGCGCCAGTTCGGCCATGCGCGAGGCATGGGTGACGGGGGCTACGGCACGGCGACGGGCGCGCCAAGTTTCGCCATCCGAGACGAACAGCCCATCGCCCAGCAGTGGTTCGAGGGCGAAGCGCATCTGCGGTGATTTGCGTTCGAAGGCCGCGGCCTGCTCGACGAAGGTCTCGCGCACCGTCTCGGGGCTGTTGCAGATGAAAACGGTGCGGCGCAGCACGCGGGAGGAGAAAAAATCGGCGGAGAAGGCACGCTCGGACCAGATGTCGAGCATGGAGCCGCGGAACTTGCGGATGCTGCCCAGAAGGCCGAGCGGGCGTGTGTGGCGCGGCGGGTAGGGCGGAATGAAGGCGGTAGCGGACATGCCGGGCGAATCTCCGGGCGCGCGGGCGGCATGCCGTTGCGGAACGATCCACGCCTTATGGGCAAGCGGCGGCGGGTGGTCCAGCCACCCGCCGCGCCGCCGTCAGAACTTCCAGGTCAATGCGCCCAGCGCGCGCGGGCCGCAGATATTCTGCCCGCCGCCGGCGATCGGCACGCAGCGTGTGCGGCCGATCGAGGTGTCGTAATACCCCACCGAGGCCACGACATTGCCGAAGCTGCCGAGGTCGAATGTGCGGGAGACGGTCAGGTTCCAGTTGGCATAGGAGGGCGCGCCGAACACCGCCGTGCGCTCGACATGCTGGTAGCCGACGCGGCCGCCCAGCACGATGCCCTGAAAGCCCGTGGCCCAGTCTGCGCCGCCTTCGACATAGGCACCGAAGCCCGAGGAGCCGAAGAAATTGGGGGACAAGGCGACGGTGCCATTCACCGTGACCGGCCCGATCTCACGCGCGGCCTTGATCACCGCTTCGGCGTAGTTCAGCCGGCCGAAGCCCGCGCGCTGGCCGTGATAGGTGTACCAGACCGCGCCGACATCGAAATTGATGTCCAAGGCGGTGAAGCGGAAGCCCACCAGCCCGTCGATCTCGGCGCGCTGCGGGAAGGCGCCGGCGGGGGCGAAATACACGTTCGAGATGAAGCCGCCGATATACAGGCCCGAACTGTGCAGCACTTCCGCCGTGGCCTGGCCGGCCATGCGGCTGCCGGTCTGGCTGATGCCGCGGAACAGGTAGTCGGACTGGATGCCGAGGCTACCGGAGACGGTCAGGCCGGTCTCGCCGATGGCGGTCTG
>JAPLOK010000376.1 GCA_026400775.1 Alphaproteobacteria bacterium
CGAACCCATGGCGATGCCTCGATCCCGAATGTGATTGCGCCCCGGCATGTGCCACCGGAAGCCGATGCGCGCAACCTAGTGTCGCGACCTCGCCGCTGAAACCCCCTGTGATGAAAAACCGATCAAACGGGGCGAATTAACCATTGCGTTCGGGACATGGTTCGGCCATATCGCCGCCCGTCCGGGCCCCTCTGGCGACGTGGCGGTAGCCCCCCACACGCGATGTCGGACAACCGCCAGCATCGAGCGCGCGCGGTTCCGCGCCCGCTTCTCAGAGAGAGGAAATGGACTCATGGAATTTCTGGTTGCCGAATGGATCGGCAAGCCCGTCTGGATGTGGATGGGCTTCCTAGCGATCGTGGGGGCGCTGCTCGCCTTCGACTTGGGCGTGCTGAACAAGACCGACAAGGAAATGGGAATTTCCGAGTCGCTTTGGCTCTCCGCCTTCTACATCGGCTTCTCGATGCTGTACGGCGCCGCAATCTGGTATGGCTATGACCGCGGCTGGATCACCACCGAGGATGGGCAGCACGCCGGCCTGACCTATTTCACCGGCTTCTTCATCGAAAAAGCGCTGTCGATCGACAACGTCTTCGTTATCAGCCTGATCTTCGGCTACTTCGCCATTCCGCGGAAATACCAGTACCGCGCGCTGGTGTGGGGGATCATCGCCGTCATCATCCTGCGCGGCATCATGATCGGCGTCGGTGCCGCCCTGGTGCAGGAATATGAGTGGATCCTCTACATCTTCGGCGCCTTCCTGATCGCCACCGGCATCAAGATGCTGGTCGTGCCCGAGGGCGATACCGACGTGTCGAAGAACCCGGTCGTGAAGTTCATGACAAAGCGCATGCGTGTCACGCAGGAACTGCACGGCCAGAAGTTCTTCGTCCGCCAGCCCGACCCGGTGAGCGGCAAGATCGTGGTGTGGGCCACGCCACTCTTCCTGGCGCTGGTCATCATCAACATCGCGGACCTGATCTTCGCGGTGGACAGCGTGCCAGCGATCTTCGCGATCACCACCGACACCTTCATCGTCTATACGGCCAACATCATGGCGATCCTGGGCCTGCGCGCGCTGTACTTCGCACTCGCCGCCATGGTGCACCGCTTCGAATACCTGAAGTACGCGCTGGCAATGGTGCTGGTGTTCATCGGTGCGAAGATCTTCTGGAACAACATCGTGGGCAAGCTCAACCCCGCGATCTCGCTGGGTGTGACACTGGCGCTGATCATCGGCGGCATCGTGTACTCGCTGTACAAGACGCGCGGCCATGCCGCGACGACGCCGAAGGCCAACGGCGCGGACTGATCCGCCGGGACTGGCAGGACATCAGGGCGGCGAGGGCAACCTCGCCGCCTTTTTTGATTCGACTGCGATAGCCCGCCGGGGGGCGATCATGCTGGATTGCTCGGATGATCCGCCACCCAACCCTGCTGGCCGCATTGGTCATGCTGGCCGCCTGCCAATCACGCACGAATTGCGAAGCACCGCCAACGCCGCCCCCGGCCGCGATTCCCGCCCGCGGGGCGGAAGATCCGCGAGCGGCCATCGCGCGAAGCAGTGCCAATGATCGCCTGCGCGCCCGCCTGCGCGAAGAGGCCGCGGACCCGCACCGGCAGCGCGCCGTCCTGGTCCACCGCCAGGGCATGGCCGATGCGCTGGC
>JAPLOK010000049.1 GCA_026400775.1 Alphaproteobacteria bacterium
AGCCGCTTCAGGATGGGTTGTGCGAGGGGTTTCATGGCCAGCGCCCCGATCGCGGTGGCGAAGCTGACCAGCCCGCTTTCGGTCGCACCCCAGCCGAAGCCCACCTGCAACAGCACCGGCACCAGGAAGGGGCTGGCGCCGGCGCCGACGCGGAACACCGTGCCGGCCACCGTCGCCGCATGGAAGCTCGGCAGTTTCAGCAAGGTCAGATCCACCGCGGGGCGAGCGGCCCGCCTGCAATGGCGGATGGCCCAGATGCCCAAACCCACCCCCAGCACCAGCCCGGCCTCGGGCCACCATTCGGGCAGCACGCCGCGGCCGATGGTCTCGATGCCGAACATGAAACCCGCGAGCGCCCCGCCCACCAGCAGCAGGCCCTTGATGTCCGGCGGGCCTGGGTCCTGCGCCTCGACGCGCGGGATCTTCCACCACACCATGGCCAGCCCCAGGATGCCGATAGGAATATTGATCCAGAACACGTATCGCCAGCCCAGAAGGTCGGTCAGCGCGCCGCCGAGGACGGGGCCGGAGATGGGGCCCAGCATGCCGGGCATGGTCAGCCAGGTCATGGCCTGCAGCATCTGGTCGCGGCGCAGGCCGCGCAGCAGCAACAGCCGGCCCACGGGCACCATCATCGCCCCGCCGAGGCCCTGCACGATGCGGGCGGCGACCAGTTCGGGCAGCCCATCGGCAAAGCCACACGCGGTCGAGGCGGAGACGAAGATCACGATCGCGGCCATGAACACGCGCTTGGCGCCGAAGCGGTCCGCCACCCAGCCGCTGAAGGGGATGAACACCGTCAGCGCCACCAGATAGGAGGTGATGGCCACGCCCAGCCGCGCGGGCTCGATGCCCATGTCGCGCGCCATGGAAGGCAGCGCGGTGGTCACGGCCGCGCTGTCCAGGTTCTGCATCAGCAGCGCCGATGCGACGATGATCGCGATGGGGCGCGGGTCCTTGCCTCCTTGCCCGCCTGTTCAGACATGCGAGCCGCAAGTTACGCCCGGCTTGCGGCGGCGGGAAGGCGGGCTGCCTTGAAAAGACCTTGCCGGGGCCGGCATGGGAACACCCGCGCGGGGTCTATTGGCCTCGTGGCCAGAGGGCATTCCGCCCCGGGCCACGGAAAGGCCCGTCATGTCCCTCTTGCGCATCGGCGCCGTGCTTGGCGCCATCCTGGTCCTGCCGGCCTGCGTCCCGGCCGGGGGCTATCACGGCGGAGGCTATGGCCCGCGCTACGGCTATGCCGCGCCCAGCTACGGCTATGCCCAGCGGCCCTATGTCTATTCGCCGCAGCGCGGTTATCCGCCGGTGCTGGGCGGGCATGGCTGGGGCGGGCATGGCTGGGGCGGGCATGGCTGGGGCGGCCATCGCGGCGGCTGGCAGCAAGGCAATTGGCGCGGCGGCCAATGGGGCGGCCACCACCAGCAGGTGCGCCACCACGGCTGGCGCTGAGGCCCGCCTAGGAGGCGCGGCGGCTATCCTGCCATTCCATGAAGGCGGCCACTAAGGGCGCGGCGGCGAAGGCCGCGGCCAGCATCGGCAGCGCCCAGCCCATGAACACCGCGCCCAGGAACAGGGCCGCCAACCCGCCGCCGATCCAGCCCTCGTGGCGGCCGCGGCGGGCATCCTCGGCCAGCAGCCCGGGGATCAGGTCGGGCAGGGCCTCGGGCCCGCGGGCGGGGGGCGGGCCTGCGGGTCGGTCGTGGCTCGCACGCAGCGGCCTGCCGAGCCGGGCCTCGGCCTCGAAGCGGTCTGCCTGCTCGACGACTTCTGTGCTCAGTCCCTCGGGCCCGGTGGGGCGGCGGTGGCGTATCGGCTGTATCATCATATCGAAGCTGATCCCGTGCATCGTTCGCAATCCCATGATGCGATGCGAAGGTTATCGGCCGGTTAACGCCGCCGGTTCAAAGCCAGAAAGGTCGGGTTTTCCCGCCCTCGTCGCCGACAATGCACGACATGCTTGTCGGCGCGGCACCGCCTGGCGGAGACTGGCGGCAACCAAGGAACGCCCCTCGATGCCCGACACCCAGCCAGCGACCGACCCCGTGCGCGAGGAAGCCCTGCGCCAGGCCTTGGCCGCCATGCCGCCCGGCCTGCCGCCCAGCGCGGCCGCACTGCTGCCGCCGCTGCTCGAGGGCCTGCCCTTGGCGCAACTCGCCGCCATGCCCGCAGACCAGGCCGCGGCCATGGCGGTATCGTTGCACAGCCTGGCCGCGCGGCGGCTGCCGGGGCAGGCGCGTATCCGCGTCCAGCCCGCCGGCCGCTTCCCGCATCCCGTCGTCGAGATCATCACCGACGACATGCCCTTCCTGGTGGACAGCGTGCTTGCCACCATCACCCGCGCCGGCCGCCACCCGCGCCAGGTGCTGCACCCCATCCTGGCGGTGGCGCGCGATGCGCAGGGCGCGCTGGTCGCCGTGGGCCCGGGCGAACTGCGCGAGAGCATTATGCGCGTCGCCCTCTCGGGTGCTGAGAGCGACGCGCCCGCGCTGGAAGCCCTGCTGGCCGCCACACTCTTCGATGTGCGCCGGGCGGTGGAGGATTTCCCCGCCATGCTGGCCGAACTGCAACGCGCCCAGTCGCTGGCCAAGGGCGAGGCGCGCGACTTCCTCGCCTGGCTCACGGCCGATAACTTCGTCCTGCTCGGCCATCGCCGGATCATGGCCGATGGCGCAGCGCTGCGGGCTGAGGCTGGCCTCGGGCTGCTGCGCGGCGAGGCACCGATCTTCGATGCGCTGCGCGACCTGTCCGACGTGCCGCCGGCGGTCCGCGCGGGGCTGCTCGCGCCCGAGCCGCTCTCGGTCGCCAAGGCGAATATGCGCAGCACCGTCCACCGCCCGCAGCATGCCGATGTGATCGCGGTGCGCATCTTCGACGCCGCCGGGGCGGTCACCGGCGTGCGGCTCTTCCTGGGGTTGTTCGCCGCCCCCGCCTATAACCGCAATCCGCGCAGCATCCCGCTGCTGGCGACCAAGGTGGAGCGCATCCTGGACGCCGCCGGTGT
Organism: Alphaproteobacteria bacterium; assembly: GCA_026400775.1. Taxonomy (GTDB): domain Bacteria; phylum Pseudomonadota; class Alphaproteobacteria; order Acetobacterales; family Acetobacteraceae; genus Rhodovarius. The sequence continues at coordinate 3,005 of JAPLOK010000049.1, forward strand.
CTCGGCCTTCACGCATGACGGCCGCGCGCTGCGCAACATCCTGGACACCTGGCCGCGTGACGAGCTGTTCCAGGCGACCGAGGCGGAGGTGCTGGACGGCGCGCGCCGCGCGCTCGACATCACGCTGACGCCGCGCCCCGCGCTGGTGCTGCGGCGCGACCCCTTCGGGCGCTTCGTCTCGGCGATTGTGTGGCTGCCGCGCGAAAACTTCGACACGCGGCTGCGCACCAAGGTGGGCGAGATGCTGGCGCGCGCGCATCACGGCAGGCTCTCCACCTTCTACATCGCATTGGGTGACGGGCCGCTGGCGCGGGTGCACTACATCATCGCGACCGACCCCGCGGTGATGCGCCACCCCGATGCATCGGCGCTGGAATCGCTGGTCGCAGAGGCCGCGCGCGCCTTCCCCGACCGCCTGCGCGATGCGCTGGTCGCCACCCGCGGCGAGGAGGCCACGGCGCGGCTGATGGCCCGTTGGGCAGACGCCTTCCCGCCCGCCTATCGGGAGTTGGAAACCGCGCAGCAGGCCGCGGCCGACCTCGCCCTGGCCGAGGCCGCGCTGGCCGGCAACCGGCCCGCGACGGTGCTGGAATCACCCCCTGGCGCGGGGCCGCGTCGCCTCGCGCTGCGGCTGGCCAATCCGGGCGGGCCGCTGCCGCTGGCCGATGCGCTGCCGCTGTTCGAAAGCCTCGATCTGCGCGCGATCGAGGAGGAGCCGCACCGGCTGATCCTGGCCGATGGCACGGTGCTGGTGCTGCATGTCTTCCAACTCGAGACCGCGGTCGATGTGCCGCCGAACCGCTATGGCGAATTGCTCGGCGCGCTGGACGCGCTGCTGGCGCGCGACGCCGAGGCGGATGGCTTCAACCGCCTGGTCGCGCGCGCCGGCCTGAGC
>JAPLOK010000278.1 GCA_026400775.1 Alphaproteobacteria bacterium
TTCATCCCCATCACCTGCGCCACGCCCATCATCATGGCCGACCCGATGGGCTTCTACCGCCGCCATGGGCTGAATGTGGAAGTGATCCGCACCGCGGGCTGGGCCGTCATCCGCGACCGTTCCATCGCGCGCGAATACGACGCGGCGCATATGCTGGCGCCGATGCCGGTGGCGATGTCGCTGGGCATCGGCGTGGCGCAACCCATCCCCTTTGCCGTCGCCGCGATCGAGAACGTCAACGGCCAGGCCCTCACGCTGGCCAACAAGCACCGCGAGCGCCGCAACCCACGCGACTGGCGCGGCTTCCGCTTCGCCGTGCCATTCGATTTCTCGATTCACAACTACCTGCTGCGCGCCTATGTGGCCGAAGCCGGCCTGGACCCGGACCGCGACATCCAGATCCGCTCCGTGCCGCCGCCGGAAATGGTCGCCAATCTGCGCGCCGACAATATCGACGGCTTCCTCGGCCCCGACCCCTTCAACCAGCGCGCGGTGTTCGACGGCGTGGGCTTCATCCATGTGCTGACGCGCGAATTGTGGGATGGCCACCCCTGCTGCGCCTTCGCCGTGCCGCGCAGCATGATCACCGATACGCCCAACACCTATGCGGCACTGCTGCGCGCGATCGTGGAAGCCACCGCCTATTCCGACAACCAGGCGAACCGCCGCGAAGTGGCCGCCGCCATCTCTGGCCCCAACTACCTGAATCAGCCGCAGACGGTGGTGGAACAGGTGCTGACCGGTACCTTCGCGAATGGCCTCGGCCAGGTGGTGCGCCAGCCGAACCGCATCGGCTTCGACCCCTTCCCCTGGCATTCCATGGCGATCTGGATTCTCACCCAGATGCGCCGCTGGAACCAGTTGCAGCGCGATGTCGATTGGCGCGCCGTGGCCGAGCAGACCTTCCTGGCACTCGATGCCGGCCGCGCCATGCGTGACCTGGGCATGCAGGTGCCCGCCAGCCCGATGCGCAACGAGACCATCCTGGGCCGCGTCTTCGACCCAACGCAGCCTGAGGCCTATATGGCCAGCTTCGCCATTCGCCGGAACTGACATGACCACCGTTCCTGTCTGGCGCGCGGCGCTGCTGTCGCTGTTGATCCTGGCTGCCCTGCTGGGCGCCTGGGAGATGGCGGTGAAGGGCAGTGCCGGGCCTTCCACGCCGACTGTCGATCCGGAACTGGCCGCCCTGCTGTCGCCCGCAGCGGCCGCCGGCGGGCAGACGGCGATGCCTGCACCGTCGGACATCGCGGTGCGGCTGTACGAATTGCTGCGCGACCCCTTCCACCAGCGCGGCACCAATGACCAGGGCATCGGCATCCAGATCGCCTGGTCGCTCTGGCGCGTGCTGGCGGGCTTCGCGCTGGCGATGCTGGTGGCGATTCCGCTGGGCTTCGTGATCGGCATGTCGCCCTTGCTGAACGCGGCGCTGAACCCCTTCATCCAGGTGCTGCGCCCTGTGTCGCCTTTGGCTTGGATGCCGCTCGCGCTCTACACCATCAAGGATTCCTCGATCTCCTCGATCTTTGTGATCTTCATCTGCTCGGTCTGGCCGATGCTGTTGAACACCGCCTTCGGTGTGGCGTCGGTGCGGCGCGAATGGCTGAATGTGGCGCGCACGCTGGAAGCCGGGCGCTGGCGCACCGCGATGCGCGTGATCCTGCCCGCCGCCGCACCCACCATCCTGACGGGGATGCGCATTTCCATCGGCATCGCCTGGCTGGTGATCGTGGCGGCCGAAATGTTGGTCGGCGGCACCGGGATTGGCTACTGGGTGTGGAACCAGTGGAACAATCTCTCCATCGCCGACATCGTGATCGCCATCCTGATGATCGGGCTGGTGGGGCTGGCACTCGACCGGCTGCTGGGCCTGCTGGCCCGCGCCGTGGCCTGGCAGGAGTAGCGAGATGGACGGCATGGCAAGCGCGCTGAAGCCCTATGCGCGCGTTGAGGGAATCTCCCGCAGCTTCCCGGGGCTGACGGTGTTCCAGGATGTGTGGTTCGGCGTGAACCAGGGCGAGTTCGTCTGCCTGGTGGGCCATTCCGGCTGCGGCAAGACGACCATCCTGAACATCCTGGCCGGGCTCGATGTGCCGAGCTCCGGCGCGGTGGTGGTGGATGGGCGGGAGATCGACGGGCCGTCGCTCGATCGCGCGGTGATCTTCCAGGGCCATGCGCTGATGCCCTGGCTGACCGCCGAGCAGAATGTCGCCTTCGCGATCGGCTGCCGCCACCCCTCATGGTCCAAGGCGAAGCTGAGCGAGGCCGCGCGCGAGGCACTGGGCAAGGTGGGGCTTTCGGCGGCGGCGGAGCGCAAGCCCTCGCAGCTCTCGGGCGGGATGAAGCAGCGCGTGGGCATCGCGCGCGCGCTCGCCATCAACCCGAAGATGCTGCTGATGGATGAGCCGTTCTCGGCGCTGGATGCGCTGACGCGCGGTTCGCTGCAGGAAGAAGTGTCGCGACTGGTCACGGAGCTGGGCCAGACCGCCTTCATGATCACCCATGACGTGGACGAGGCCATCCTGCTGGCCGACCGCATCCTGCTGATGACCAATGGCCCGCAGGCGCGCATCGCCGAGGTGGTGATCAACACCCTGCCCAAGCCGCGCATCCGCGCGACGCTGCACCACCAGCCGGGCTATCATGAGCTGCGCGACCATATCATGGATTTCCTGATCACCCGCAGCCGGACCTTGGCAGGCAAGCCGCCAGAGGGGTGGGATGCGAAGCGCCCGCCGGAGGTGCGCCCCGCGGGCTGAAACACAGGGGAGAGAACCGGGCACCGCCCCTTGAGAATCCGGCCGCGCAGCGGCCGGCGGCGCCCATGCAACACACCAACCGGGAGCACCCGCCGCGCGCCGCAAGCCAAGCGGCCGGAGGCCGCGCCCGGCGATTGAGGGCAAGACAATGACGCGTGCGCAGCTGACCGAAAAGATTCTCGACATCAAGCGCGAGAAGGGCTGGAGCTGGAAATACATCTGCGAGGAGATCGGCGGCATGTCGCCCACGCTGATCGTGGGCGCGCTGCATGGGCAGATGAAGCTGGTGAAGCCGCTGGCGGCCAAGGCCGCCGCCCTGTTCGGCCTGTCCGAGGTGGAACAGCGCATGCTGAACGAGGTGCCCTATCGCGGCACGACCATGCCGCCGACCGACCCGCTGATCTATCGCTTCTATGAGATGGTGATGGTCAATGGTCCCGCCTGGAAGGCGCTGATCGAGGAGGAATTCGGCGACGGCATCATGTCCGCGATCGATTTCGACTTCGAGTTCGAGCGCGTGGCCAACCCCAAGGGCGACCGGGTGAAGATCACCATGTCCGGCAAGTTCCTGCCCTACAAATACTACGGGAATGAGCAGGGCATCCCCGAGTACGGCTTCAAGGAAGACTAGCCCCTTTTTCGCGTGCTTCGGCACGCTCCAAAGCGGCTAAGTCGTTGTTGAGCCTGGTTTTCGAATCGCCGGCTGTTTCCAGCCGGCTGGAAAACAGGCTGAAGCCGTGATAGCCGCCAGGCTATGAACGAGACATACACCGTCGGTATCGTGGGCCTCGGCGCCATCGGGATACACCTGGCACGCGCGCTGGATCAGGGCGTGCCGGGCCTGAAACTCGCCGCCGTCGCGGTGCGCGACCGCGACAAGGCGCTGGCCCAGATGAAGGGCTTCCGCGACCGCCCGCTGGTGCTGGATATCGGGAAACTGCCGCGCGAATGCGACATCATCGTCGAAGCCGCGCCCTCTAGCATCTTCGAGGAAGTGGCCACCGCCGCCATCGAATCCGGCTGCATTTTCGTGCCGAGTTCCTGCGGCCAGCTGCTGCCGCGCATGCACCTGGTGGAGCGTGCGCGCGAAACCGGCGCGCGCATCGTCGTACCCACCGGCGCGTTGCTCGGCCTCGATGCCGTGCGCGCCGCCGCGGAAGGCGAGGTCAGCACCGTCACCATCCAGACCCGCAAGCCGCCCGGCGGCCTCGCGGGCGCGCCCTATCTGGTGGCCAACAACATCGACATGGGCGCCATCACCACCGCCACCATGGTCTTCAAGGGCAATGCCTTCGAGGCCGCGCAGGGCTTCCCGGCCAATGTGAACGTGGCCGCCGCCCTGGCCTTGGCCGGCATCGGTCCTGAACGCACCATGGTCGAAATCTGGGCCGACCCGGCAGTGGACCGCAACATGCATACTATCCGTGTCGAAGCCGCCGCCGCGCGCCTGACCATGACCATCGAGAACGTGCCCAGTGTCGAAAACCCGCGCACCGGCAAGATCACGCCGCTGTCCATCCTGGCCTGCTTGCGTGGGCTGACCAGCACGCTCAAGGTCGGTAGCTGAGGCTTGCGCAACCGCCCGCGCGCGCCGATCTGAACGCCATGCCGATCTTCGACCCCGCCACCCTGGCGCGCCTGCATGGCACGGCCAGCGCAGCCGACCGCGAACTTGATCTGCGCGGCGCCAGCGCGGCGCTGGCCCATGCAGCCATCGAACGCGCCTTAGTCGAAACCCCCACCGAACCCAGCAGCCTGCTGATCCGCATCAGCCCCGCCACGCCGACCAGCGGCGAGACGCTGTTCCAGCCCGTCGCGCGGCAATTGCTGGCCGCCCGCCGCGCCGGGCTGGTGCTGAGCTTCGCCCCCCTGCCGCCCGAGGCTGGCGCGGGCTTCCATGTTCAACTGCCGGGCCTGCGGGAGCGCGCTGCATGACCACCCCCATCGCCCAGGTGATCGACGAACTGGCCGAGGATTTCGAATTGCTGGAGGAGTGGGAGGACCGCTACCGCCATGTGATCGACCTCGGCCGCAAGCTGCCCGCCTGGCCCGAGGCAGACCGGCGCGAGGATGAGCTGGTCGCCGGCTGCCAATCCCGCGTCTGGCTGCGCGCCCGCGCCGCCGATGACCGGCTGCATTTCCAGGCCGCGAGTGACAGCGCCATCGTGCAAGGCCTGCTGGCGCTGATCCTCTCGGTCTACCAGGACCGCGCGCCGGTCGAGATCCTGAACCAGGCACCGGACTTCCTGGCGCGGCTGGGCCTGGCCGAACACCTCAGCCCCTCGCGCCGCAACGGCACCCAGGCGGTGATCGGGCGGATCAGGGCGATCGCGGCGGCGGCTTCGTAGAGCGCCATCCGCCCTGACGGGAACGGCAGAGCGGTGAATCGCACGGTGAGCGAGGCGTGACCTCGGCGTCAGTTCACAGCGGCTTCTGCGCACGCTCCAGCAGGCGGGAGAAGAAGCCCGGCTTCTTCGCGGGCTTGGGCGCCTCGGCCGCCTGTGCCTTGGCAGCCTCCGCGGCTTCGGCCTTCGCGCGCTTCTCCTTCTCGGCGAGCCATTTCTCCAGGCTCATCCCCGCCTTGGCCGCGCGGCGCGCCTCATAGGCGCGCTGGCCGTCGGTCAATTTGCTGCTGTCCATGCTAGGCTCCTATGGGCGTGAAATGGCGCGGCGGCGCTGCCCTGGCAAGCCATGCGCGATGCCGTCATGATGCCCGTATGGATGCGAAAGTGAAGGCACATATCTGGGCGGAGATGGCGATCCGCCTCTCCAACGGCGCCGGGCGGCCGGCCATGCAACTGCGCAAGGGCGACCCCGATTCGGGGGGCTTCCTCTGCATGCTGCTGGGCCGGGAAGGCTTGGTCGTGCTGTCCCAGGCGCGCGACGCGGAAGGCCGCCCCGCCTGGCTGCGCGGCACCGGCCCCACACCCGTCGACCAGACCACCGCCGACGCCTACGTGGAACGCCAGGTCAAGCGCGACCCGGACCTCTGGGTGCTTGAATTCGAAGCGCCGGACTACCTGCCCCCGTTCGAAGCGCGGATGCTGTAGAGGTTCCCGGAGAGGGGCTCTGCCCCTCTCCAGCACCCACCATCAACCAGCCGCGGCCAAGGCGCGCTTGGCCATGACACCCACCAGATGCGCGCGATATTCGGCGCTGCCATGGATGTCGCTGTTGAGGCCATCTGCATCCTGCTTGATGCCCGCGATGGCGGTGGCCGACCAATTGCCTCCAAGCGCGGCTTCCATCGCCGTCTGACGGAACACGCACGGGCCCGCGCCATTGATCGCAACCCGCACGCCGCTTGCCGTCTTGGCGATGAAGGCGCCGGCCATGACGTAACGGCTGGCCGGGTTCTTCATCTTGGCATAGCCGGCCTTCTCCGGGATCGGGAACTCGACCGCGACCAGGATTTCATCGGCTTCCATCGCCGTGGTGAACATGCCGAGGAAGAAGTCATCGGCCGCGATCTTGCGCTTGGAGGTGTGGATGGTGGCACCCAGCCCGAGCACGGCCGAGGGGTAGTCCGCCGCCGGGTCATTGTTGAAGACAGAGCCGCCGATGGTGCCGCGGTTGCGCACCTGGTTGTCCCCGATATGCGAGGCCAGATAGGCCAGCGCCGGGATCGCGCCTTTCACCACATCGCTGTTCGCGACATCCACATGGCGCGTCAGCGCGCCGATGATGATGGCGTTGCCCTCGCGCTTGATGCCCTTCATCTCCGCGATGCCGGACAGGTCCACCAGCGAGGTCGGCTTGTTCAGCCGGTGCTTCAGCGCCGGCAGCAGCGTGTGCCCGTTCAGCGCCGGCAGCAGCGTGTGCCCGCCCGAGATCGCCTTCGCGTCCGGATCGGCTGCCAGCAGCTTGACGGCGTCCGCGACGGAGGAGGGCTTGTGATACGAGAAATCGTACATGGGTATGTCTCCGTTATTCCGCGGCCATGCGCGTGTTGCCGTGAATGATGGACCAGATTTTGGCGGGCGTCGCCGGCATGTCCAGATGCCGCACGCCATGGTCGCGCAGCGCATCCACCACGGCGTTGATGACCGCAGGTGGCGAGCCGATGGCCCCCACCTCGCCGCAGCCCTTCACGCCCAGCGGGTTGTGCGTGCACAGTGTGGTGTGGGTGGCGACCGAGACCGGGGCCAGGTCATCGGCGCGCGGCATGGTGTAGTCCATCATGGAACCTGACAGCAGCTGGCCCTGCGCGTCATAGACGCAAGCCTCCAGCAGCGCCTGGCCGATGCCTTGTGCCACGCCGCCCTGCACCTGGCCTTCCACGATCATCGGGTTGATCACGCGGCCCACATCATCCACAGCGGTGAAATTCACCATCGCGACATGGCCGGTATCGGGGTCGATCTCGACCTCGGCGATGTGGCAGCCGCCGGGGAAGGTGAAGTTCTTCGGGTCGTAATAGGCTGTTTCGTCGAGGCCGGGTTCCAGCTCCTCGATCGGGTAGTTGTGCGGCACATAGGCGGTCAGCGCGATCTCGCCCCAGGCCTTGGAACGGTCGGTGCCGGCCACCTTGAAGGCGCCCGCGCGCGGGTCGAATTCAATGTCCGCGACATCCGCTTCCAGCAGGTGTGCCGCGATGCGCTTGGCCTTGGCGATGATCTTGTCCATCGCCTTGACCAGCGCGGTGCCGCCCACCGGCAGCGAACGGCTGCCATAGGTGCCCATGCCGAAGGGAATCTTCGACGTATCGCCATGCACCACATCGACCTTGTCGAAGGGCACGCCGAGCTGGTCGGAGACCAGCTGCGCGAAGGTCGTCTCATGCCCCTGGCCATGGCTGTGCGTGCCGGTCAGCACGGTGACGGAGCCGGTCGGGTGCACCCGAATGGCGCCCACCTCGTAGAGGCCCGCGCGCGCACCCAGCGCACCCGCGACGGCCGATGGCGCAATGCCGCAGGCTTCCAGATAGGTGCTGATGCCGATGCCGCGCAGCTTGCCGCGCTTGGCCGCTTCCGCGCGCCGCGCTTCGAAGCCGGCCCAGTCGGAGGAAGCCAGCGCCGCGTCCAGCGTGGCGAAGTAGTTGCCGCTGTCATACTGCAGCGCGACCGGCGTCTGGTACGGAAACTGGTCGGGCTGGATGAAGTTGCGGCGGCGGATTTCGACGCGGTCGATACCCGTCTCGCGCGCCGCCACATCCACCAGGCGTTCCAGCAGGAAGGTGGCTTCAGGGCGCCCCGCGCCGCGATAGGCGTCCACCGGGACGGTGTTGGTGAAGACCGATGTCACCTCCGCATAGATCGCGGGCGTGGTGTAGGTGCCGGCCAGCAGCGTGGCATACAGGTATGTCGGCACCGAGGTCGCGAAGGTGGACAGATAGGCGCCCAGATTCGCCTTGGTCTGCACATGCAGCGCGAGGAATTTTCCGTCCTTGTCCAGCGCGAGCTTGGCCGTGCTGATGTGGTCGCGGCCATGCGCGTCGGTCATGAAGGCTTCAGTGCGGTCGGCGGTCCATTTGATCGGCCGGCCCACCTTCGGCGCGGCCCAGGTGACGGCCGCTTCCTCGATATAGTGGAAGATCTTGCTGCCGAACCCGCCGCCCACATCGGGTGCCACGATGCGCAGCTTGTGTTCGGGGATGTTCAGCACGAAGGCGCCCATCAGCAGCCGGATCACATGCGGATTCTGGCTGGTGGTGTGCAGCGTGTATTCGCCGCTATGCGCGTCATATTCGCCGATCGCAGCCCGCGGTTCCATCGCGTTGGGGATCAGCCGGTTGTTGGTCAGATCCAGCGTGACGATCTTATGCGCGGCAGCGAAAGCCACATCCACCGGGCCCTTTTCGCCGATATGCCAGTCATAGCAGATGTTGCGCGGCGCGGCTTCGTGCAGCTGCGGCGCGCCGGCGGCCAGGGCTTCGTTGATGCCGGCCACCGCGGGCAGCACATCGTAATCCACCACGATCTTCTCGGCGGCATCGCGCGCCGCCTCGCGCGTCTCGGCGATCACCATCGCCACCGCATCACCCACGTAGCGCACCTTGCCATGCGCGAGCACGGGGTGCGGTGGCTCGTTCATTGGCGAGCCGTCCTTGTTGTGGATCAGCCAGCCGCAGGGCACGCCGCCCAGCTTGTCGGCGGCGTAATCCGCGCCGGTGAAGATGCGCACGACGCCGGGCATGGCGGCCGCAGCCGCCGTATCCACGGAACGGATCGCGGCATGGGCATGCGGGCTGCGCAGGAAGACGCAATGCGTCTGGTTCGGGCGCGACATGTCATCGGTGTAGCTGCCCTTGCCCGACAGAAAGCGCAGATCTTCCTTGCGCCGCATGCGGACGCCGATGCCCTCGAAGGGTGCGACTGCGTTCATTCTCGTTGCCTCCCATTGCCAAGGGCATCATCGGTTTATGATACCCTGGAGA
>JAPLOK010000025.1 GCA_026400775.1 Alphaproteobacteria bacterium
GCTTCCACCACATTGCGCAGGCTCGGCACCACGGAAATCAGCCGCAGCACGCGCAACACGCGCAGCGCCCGCAGCACGGAAAGCGGGCCGGAGGCTGGCATCCAGGCAATCGCCACCACGATGAAGTCAAAAATGCCCCAAGGGTCGCGGAAGAAGCGGCTACGGAAAGCATAAATGCGCAGGCCCAGTTCGATCGTGAACAGCACCAGCAGCACTTTGTCGAGCAGGTGCAAGGCCGTGCCGATCGCGTCCATCACGCTGCCACTCGTCTCCAGCCCCAGGGTCACCGCATTCAGCAGGATCAGGCCGATGACGGTCTTCTGGAACCAGCCGGCGAGCACCAGTTGGGCGACGCGCGCACGTGGCGTGTTGCCCCTATCGGCCTGGGTGAGAACTTCCTGCATGTGACGCCCCGGATGTTTCGGCGTGGCATGCAATGGGGTGTGTGGCGCGGCTCCGCAAGCCCCGTCAGATGACAGCCGGCACGCCGAAGATCAGCCGGTGGAAGATGAGCAGCGCCAGCCATGCCGCGGTGCCCACGACCGGCGGCACCCAGCCGATCTCATCAAAATCCACCGTCATCCGCCCCGAGAAAATCGCGCCGAAGGGCATGATGGAGGTCTGCTTCGACAGCTTCTCCCACAGCGCCGGATCGCGCCGGGCGATCTTGCTGTCGATGCTGGGCATGCCCAGGCCCGCCGTCAGCAGGAAGGCGCCGAAGAATACCAAGCTTGCCAGGTCGCCATTGCCCAGCACATGCGCGCCGGCCCAGATCGCGAAGGACCACAGCATGGGGTGGCGCGTGATGCGTGTGATGCCGCGCGGCATGCCCTCCATCTTGCCGGCGACGGCGGTGGGGTTGGGCGCGGTGACGCTCGCCACGAACAGGATGAAGGCCGGCAACATGGCGATCGCGATCAACCACCGCAGCCAGCCCGGCACCTGCCACAACAGGATAAAGGGCGCGTTCTGCCAGGCCAGCACCAGCAGCGTGATCGACACGACGGAGCCGACCGAAAACAGGAGCGTGAAGCGGCCCTCGCCACCCAGCCGCGCCACTGCGCTATCGCGCAGCCTGGTACCCGCCACGCCGACATGCAGCCCAACCCAGAGTGCGGCCGCGGCCAGCAGAAAAATCATGTGCAGAATGTCCATGCGCGCAGCCTGCCGTGCATCCCGGGTGCGGCGCAACAGGATTGCGCGACCGCGCGCACTGGCGCACCTTGTCCGAATGGGGGAAACCAACACACCGAGCGACGTTGCGCTGTTCCGCGCGCTGTTCAGGCCGCGCAGCATCGCGTTGATCGGCGCCTCTGCGGACCCCGCGAAGGACAATTCCCGTGCGCAAAGGCTGCTGGCGCGCGAGGGCTATTCTGGTCGCGTGATCCCGGTGAACCCCTCTCGCGCCGAGATCATGGGCCTTCCCGCCGCGCCGGATATCCGCGGCGTGCATGGCGATGTGGACCACGCGATCATCATGGTGCCGGGTGCCGCGGTTGCGGATGCGATCGCCGGCTGCATCGAGAAGCGTGTACCCGTGGCGACGATCTTCTCCGCAGGCTTCGCCGAGACCGGTGACGCCGGCCGCGCCCGGCAGGACGCGCTGGTGGCCCAGGCGCGGGCCGGCGGCATCCGCCTGATCGGGCCGAATTGCCTGGGCATCATCAGCGCCGCCGACCGCGTGCCCATCACGCTGAACGCAGCGCTGGAGGCGGAGCCGATCATGCCCGGCCGCCTCGCCCTCGTTTCCCAATCCGGCTCCATGATGGGAGCGCTGTTCAGCCGCGCGGCGGCCCGAGGGGTTGGCTTTTCGCGCATGGTCTCGGTCGGCAATGAATGCGACCTGGGCGTGGGCGAGCTGGCCGAATTGCTGGTCGAGGACGCGGCCACCGACGCGGTGCTGTTGTTCCTGGAAACCTTCCGCGATGCGCCGCGGCTGGCAGCGGCCGCGCGGCGCGCGCATGTACTAGGCAAGCCGATCATCGCCTACAAGCTCGGCCGCAGCGAGATCGGGCGCACGCTCGCGCTTTCGCACACCGGCGCCATGCTGGGCGGCGATGAACTGGCCGCCGCCTTTTTCCTTGCCCATGGCATTCTGCGAGTGGAAACGCTCGAAGGCCTGTTCGAGACGGCACGCCTGGTGATGGGCCACAAGCCGCCGCAGGCTCGCCGCTTCGCCGCACTCACTGCCAC
>JAPLOK010000120.1 GCA_026400775.1 Alphaproteobacteria bacterium
GATGAATTCCAGGTGCAGACCCGCGCGCCGCTTTCCATGCCGCCCTCGATGGCCGATCTGCCGGCCCCGCGCCCTGGTGCGCCGCGCCCGCAGGAAGTCTCGGCACGGCAACAGGCCGAAGCCGTGCTGACGCCCAACACCGCGCTCGGTTCGCGCGCCGCTGGTCCGCGCACCGCGGGCGAATCGGCGCTGATCGCCGCCTCCGGCCGCGGCGCGCCGACCGATATCCGCGACCGCATCGACCAGGACAGCCTGCGCATCAACGCCGCCGACCGCAACCTGACCGACCGCCTGATGTTCTGGCGCGAACCAACCGCCCCGGGCACCGCGGTCGACCCCGCGCGCGAGGCGCAGCGCCTGCGCGAGAACGCCGCCCTCGGCCGCGAAGTGACCGAGGGCGAGACGCCCATCATCCAGCGTCCCGCGACCGGCAGCTTCCTGGGCGGCCTACGGCTGTTCTGACGGCTTGGTTGGCGATCCGAACCGGCTGAACGGCCGGTTCGCCCTCTCGCGAACTGACTATGCGCCGATGGCGCGCAGCATCAGCCCAGCAATGGCCGTAACCCCCAGCGTGGGCAGCACGCCCAGCTTGCGCCAGAACAGGCACACCGCAGCCAACGCCACCAGCAGCGCCGCGACCGGCTGGATGCTGGCCAGCACCGGCAGGTCCAAGCCCAGCGGCCCGTCCTCAACGCGGGCAAACACCACGCGCAGGCCGAACCACAGCGCCAGATTGGCGATCACGCCGACCACCGCCGCCGTCACCGCCGCCAGCGCGCCTTTCAGCCGCGGTGCGTCATGCAGGCGCTCGACATAGGGCGCGCACAAGAAGATCCAGGCGAAGCAGGGCAGGAAGGTGACCCAGAGCGTGAGCATGCTGGCAGCGATCCCACCCAGCACGCCGTCCTGCCGGAAGCCGGCCAGGAAGCCCACGAATTGCAGCACCAGGATCAGCGGCCCGGGCGTGGTTTCCGCCAGGCCGAGGCCTGCCAGCATCTCGGTGGCCGAGAGCCAGCGGTAACCCTCCACCGCCTCCTGCGCGACATAGGCCAGCACCGCATAGGCGCCGCCGAAGGTGACCACCGCCATCTTCGAGAAGAACCAGGCGACATCGGCGTAAAGCCCACCCTGCGCCATCAGCAGCGCCACCGGCCAGACCCAGAGTGCGAGGCAGACCAGCCCCGCGCGGCGGGCCAGCGGCGCGAGCGCCGCGATATGGCCCGGTTCGGCCGCAAGCTTGGCATCCAGCAGGCTGGGCGGGCCATCCTTCGCCGCGCCATGGCCGCCGGCCGCGAAGGCCTGGGGCATTGCCAGGCCCAGCGCGAGCGCGGCCAGCACCACGATCGGGAAGGGCACCGCGAAGACCCAGAGTGCCGAGAAGGCAGCCACTGCCGCTGCCCAGGCGATGCGGCCCTTCAGGGCGCGCTTGGCCACCCGCAGCAGCGCCTCGATCACCAGCACCAGCACCGCGCATTTCAGCCCCAGGAAGAGTGCGGCGACCAGCGGCACCTGGCCCAGCAGCGCATAGAGCATGGACAGCGCCAGCATCACCGCGGCACCGGGCAGGATGAACAGCGCGCCGGCCACCAGCCCGCCCTTCACGCCATGCATCAGCCAGCCGAGATAGGTGGCCAGCTGCATCGCCTCCGGCCCCGGAAGCAGGGTGCAGAAATTCAGCGCGTGCAGGAACCGCTTGTCGGAGATCCAGCGGCGTTCATCGACCACCTCGCGGTGCATCAGCGCGATCTGGCCCGCCGGGCCGCCGAAGGAGAGGCAGCCGATGCGGAACCATATACGCGTGGCCTCGGCGAAGGTCGGGAAGGTCATGGGTCCGCCTACCACGGCGGCCCCCATCCGGTCAGCCCACCGTGGCGACGTGCTTCAGCATGCTGCGCGCGGCATGGGTCTGGTCGGCAACGGCGGCGTTCAGCGCGGCCATGGCGCGCGAGAGGTCCTGCGCATCGCCCGCGGCCATGGCCGCGTTCATCAGGCGCAGATTGGCGTTCACCGCCAGCACCGCGCCGGTCACGGCGCGGACCAGGGCCTCGGGTTCCGGCGGCAAGGGGGGCATGCGGCCAGGGGAGAGCGTGATGCCGTGCGGGATCTGTTGCATGCCCTGTAACCTGCCATGGGCGGGTAAATGGCCGGTTAACGCGCGGCATCAATCACCTCCCGGAACAGCCGCGCGGGCATGGTGCCGCCGCGCACCTGTTCCATCGGCTCGCCACGGTCATTGCCCAGCCAGACGCCGATCACCACACCCTCAAAGAAGCCGATGAACCAGGCATCCTTGTAGTCCTGGGTGGTGCCGGTCTTGCCGCCGGTCACGGCACCACGCAGCGCCGCCTGCCGCCCGGTGCCGCTGGTCACCACGGCCACCATCATGCGGCGCATCGCGGCTGCGGTTTCGGCGCTGATCGCGACCTCGGGCGGCGGCGCGCGCATCGGCTGGGCGCGGCCTTCGCTGACCAACTCGCGGATGCCATGCGGCGTGACGCGCCGCCCGCCATTGACCATGGCGGCATAGGCGGCGGTCAGTTCCAGCAGCGTCACCTCCGCCGTACCCAGCGCCACGGAGGCATTGTTCGGCACCGGGCTGCGAATCCCCAGGCGCTGCGCCATGGCGCGCGTGCCCGCAGGCCCGCCGCCCATGTCCAGCACGCGCACCGCGGCCGTGTTCACCGATTGCGCGAAGGCCTCCTCCAGCGTGATCTCGCCGCGCGTGCGCCATTGGCCATTGCCGGGCGACCAGCCGCGCCGGGTCAGCGGGCCATCGGCCACCATGCTGGAAGGCGCGGCCGCGCCGGCCTCGATCGCCGCGGCATAGACCACCGCCTTGAAGGCGCTGCCGGGCTGGCGGCGGGCGGCCACGGCGCGGTTGAAGGGGCTGGTGCGATAATCCCGCCCGCCCACCATGGCGCGCACCGCGCCGGATGCCGCGTCCATCACCAGGGCGCGCAGACGTGTCTCGGCGGCGTTCTGCCAGCGTGGGTCGAGTGTGGCGCGAATGGTGATGTCGCGCAGTTGCGGGTGCGCCTCCTCCACCTGGTCCACCACCCAGTCGGTGAACCAGCCGCCGCCGGTGCCCGGGCGCGGCGGCAATTCCATCTGCGCCACCGCCTGGTCGTGCTGCGCCTGCGTGATGGCCCCGGTCTCGACCATGGTGCGCAGCACCTCTCGGCCCCGGGCCAGCGCCGCTTCGGGGTTGCTGCGCGGATTGGTGCGGCTGGGCGCCTGCGGCAGCCCGGCCAGCACCGCCGACTGCCACAGATTCACCCGCCGCGCCGAGACGCCGAAGAACAGGCGCGCCGCCGCATCCACCCCATAGGCGCCGCCGCCCAGATAGACGCGGTTGAGATAGATCTCGAGCAGCTGGTCCTTGCTGAAACGGCGTTCCAGCCACAATGCCAGCAGTGCCTCCTGCACCTTGCGGCGCAGGCTGCGATCGGCCGAGAGGAACAGGTTCTTGGCCAGCTGCTGCGTCAGCGTGGAGCCGCCCTGCACCACATCGCCCTCGGACCAATTGGCCCAGAGCGCGCGCGCAACACCCACCGGGTCGATGCCCCAATGGGCGCGGAAGCGCCGGTCCTCGATCGCGATCAGCGCATCGGGGATGGCGCGCGGCATGTCGCGCAGCGTCAGCACCTCGCCGAACAGGTCGCCCTGGGTCATCAGCAGCGAACCATCGGCGGCCAGCACGGCGGCGGCGGGGCGGCGGGTGTGCTGGGTCGCGATATCGGGGCGCGGCATGTCGTGGGTGAACCACAGCAGCACCGCGCCCAGCGCTATGGCGCCCCAGATGCCAAGGATGATCAGCCAGCGCAGCAGCACCCAGGCCAGCGAGGGCCTTCGGGGCGATGCGGTGGCGGTGCGGGACATGGGGCCTTGTGTAGCAGTGCCAGGGCGAATCGGCAGGGGCTGTCACGGCCTCACCGGCCACGCGCGATCATCGGACGACACGCCGCGGCCATGCTACCCTCAAGCCGGCCCTGAAGCAGACAACGCCTTGCCGCGCATCCGCCTCGGCTGGGCCCGCCTTCATCCCGGTGGCGGGCCTGTCCTGTCGCGGCCGCCTGCGCGCACCTCGAGCATGATCCGCAAAGGCGCAGTCGCCGGCGCGATGTGTCATTCTCGCATAGTGGCTACAGCGTGTTTCCGTGAAATGGGATCACGCTGTGGCCGCCTGCGATCTCGCGGAATGGTCACCGCGGCAATGTCACGGAGTCTTACGGATTGGCTGGCCGCATCGCGGAAAGGCGCTTAATGCATTGAAATAAAACAAAATTATATCTGGCACGCGAATTGCTTATTCCTCCGTGCGGTGGAATTTCCCAACCGCTTTCCGGAGTCGACCATGATGACAATCACTCTTCGAAGGCTGCTTTTGGCTGGCGTTGCGGCCTGCGCGACGATGGCGGCCCTCCCACAGGCCGCGGTTGCCGGCCCCGTCTATTCCTTCACCGTGCGCACCGCCAACCAGGCCGGCGTGCAGTTCGACGCGACAAACACCGCCCCGGGCTTCAACAGCGCCGGCGCGATCACCGCCACCTTCAACTACAGCGGCCCATTGAGCTTCAATGTCGGCCCGCCGCAGAAC
>JAPLOK010000458.1 GCA_026400775.1 Alphaproteobacteria bacterium
CGCGGCGCGGGTGAGCGGGCGCGCGATCCCGATCTCATTGCTGGCCATGGCCGGCTTCGCCTCCGGCTCCAGCATGCGCATGGTGGACCCGCTGCTGCCGATGATCGGCCAGGATTTCGGCGTGCCCACAGCTTCCGTCGCGGTGGTGCTGGCGGCGTTTCTCATCACCTATGGCGGCGGGCAATTGGCGACCGGCCCCGCCGGCGACCGCTTCGGCAAATTGCGCGTGGCCGCCTTGGCGCTGATGGCTTTCGGCACCTGTACGGTGCTGGCGGAATTCGCCAGCGATGTCACGCAACTCGCCATGCTGCGCGCGCTTGGCGGGCTGTGTTCGGGCGCGGTCATCCCGCTGCTGATGGCCCATATCGGCGACACCGTGCCCTATGAAGGCCGCCAGGCAGCACTCGGGCGGTTCCTGACCGGCAATGTGCTGGCGCAGTTCATCGCCGGCCCCGCTTCGGGGCTGATCGGCGAGGCCTTCAGCTGGAGTGCCTCCTTCCTCGCCTTCGGCTGCTGCGCGGTGGCGATCGGGCTGGTGCTGGCGGCCAGGCTGGGGCCGGCCATGTGGGAGCGTGGCGGGGGCGCGCGTGGCGCTGGTCCCTTCGCGGGTTTCGCGCGCATCTTCTCAACGCGGTCGGGGCGCCTGCTGATGACCGCGGCCTTCCTGGATGGCGCGCTGCTGTTCGGCGGCGCCTTTCCCTTCGTCGCCTCCTACCTGATCGAAACCCATGGGCTGAACGCGGCGCAGGCGGGGCTGGTGGTGGCGGGCTTCGGTATCGGCGCGCTGGCCTATACACGCGGGGCGCGGCGACTGGTGGGGCGCTTCGGCGAGACGGGGCTGTTGCTCGGCGGCGGCCTGGCGCTGGCGGTCGTGCTGTGGGCCATTGCAGCCGCACCCGTCTGGTGGGTGGTGCTGGGCGCGCAGGTGTTGTGCGGGCTGGCGTTCTACAGCTTCCATGGCGTGTTGCAGGCACGCGCGACCGAGGCGCTGCCCGATGCGCGCGGCACCGCCGTTGCCTGCTTCGCGATGAGCCTGTTCATGGGGCAGACAACGGGCAGCCTGATCTTCGCCACCATCATGGCGACGGCAGGCTACTCGGCTGCCTTCGCGCTGGCGGGCGCGGGGATGGTGGCGGTGGCCTTCTGGTGCGCGCGGGTTCTGCGCGCCTGACCAAAGCTTCATGTGGGCGGCGCGCCCGGCACGCCTATCTCCATCGTGATGAACATCGAAAACCGCACCCAATGGGACACGCTGAAGTCCCTCGCCCCTTATCTCTGGCCCAAGGGCGAAGCCGGGCTTCGCCTGCGCGTCGTGCTGTCACTGGTTTTCCTCGTCGCGGCCAAAGGCTCCAACGTCCTGGTGCCGGTCATGTACGCGCGCGCGGTGGATGCGCTGGCGCCGGCATCCGGCGGTGCCGCCATCGCCGTCATCCCGGTCGCACTCGTCATCGGCTATGGCATCACACGCGCGATGAACAGCCTGTTTGCCGAGTTGCGCGATGCGATCTTCACCAAGGTCCAGGCGCGCGCGACACGGCAGATCGCCTTGCGGGTGTTCCAGCATCTGCACGCGCTGAGCCTGCGTTTCCATCTTGATCGGCAAACGGGAGGACTATCCCGGCTGATCGAAAGAGGCGTGCGCGGCATCACCTTCGTGCTCGACTTCATGCTGTTCAACATCCTGCCGACGCTGCTCGAAATCCTGATGGTGAGCGTAATTCTCTGGGCGCTGTTCGACTGGTCCTTCACCGCGGTCACGCTCACCACGGTCGCCATCTACATCACCTTCACGCTGCTCTTCACCGATTGGCGCTTGCAATTTCGCAGGCGCATGAACGAGACCGACCAGCAGGCCAACACACGCGCCATCGACAGCCTGCTGAACTACGAGACCGTCAAATACTTCAACAACGAGAGGCACGAGGCACGGCGCTATGACGCTTCGCTCGCGCGCTACGAGAAGGCCTGGAGCCAGTCCGAAGTCACGCTCAACGGACTGAACGCCGGCCAGCAGGTGATCATCGCGATCGGGCTGTCCATCATCATGCTGATGGCGGCCTATGGCGTGGCGGCGGGGCGGATGTCGGTGGGCGACTTCGTGCTGGTCAACACCTACATGATCCAGATGTTCATCCCGCTGAACTTCCTGGGCTTCGTCTACCGCGAGATGAAACAGGGCCTGACCGATATGGAGGCCATGTTCCGCCTGATGCGCGAGGAGCGCGAGGTGGCCGACGCCCCGGGGGCCCCCGCCCTTCCCGCAGGCCCCGGCGCGCTGGTCTTCGAGGATGTGCGCTTCGCCTATCGGCCGGACCGGCAGATCCTGAAGGGTGTGAGTTTCACCGTGCCGGCCGGTCGCATGCTGGCCATCGTGGGCCCCACGGGGGCGGGCAAATCCACCATCTCCCGCCTGCTGTTCCGCTTCTATGACGTGACCGGCGGACGCATTATCGTCGACAGCGCCGATATCCGCGAGGTCACACAGGATAGCCTGCGCCAGGCCATCGGCGTGGTGCCGCAGGATACGGTGCTGTTCAACGACACCATCCGCTACAACATCGCCTATGGCCGGCCCGATGCTTCCGAGGAGGAGGTCATCGAGGCAGCAAAACTCGCCCAGGTGCATGATTTCGTCCTGCGCCTGCCCGATGGCTACGACACCATGGTGGGCGAGCGCGGCCTGAAGCTCTCGGGCGGGGAGAAGCAACGCGTGGCGATCGCGCGCACCATCCTGAAGAACCCGCGCATTCTGATCCTGGACGAAGCCACCTCCGCGCTCGACACCCGCACGGAGCAGGAAATCCAGGCCGCACTGCGCACCGTCGCGCGCAACCGTACCAGCCTGGTCATCGCGCATCGGCTGTCCACCGTGGTCGAGGCCGATGAGATCCTGGTGCTGAACGACGGCCAGGTGGCCGAACGCGGCAACCACGGCGCACTCATCGCCGCGGGCGGGCTATATGCAGAGATGTGGCGCCGCCAATCCGAGGCCATCGAAGCCGCCGAGGCCGCCGCCGCCGCCCAGGCCGCGGCCGGTTTCGAGCGTGGCATCTCGGCCCGCATGGCCGGTGAAGGTTCAACATAACTGCAATGTAACGCAAGCCGGGTTTTCGTTTCGCATCCGATCACCCAATTCCGTCCAAACCGCTTGGATACTACCCCGATGGATTCCACCCTGGACGCACAAGCCCCCGAGGACCTCAGCCATGCCGGTTCGGTGGTGGACAAGGCCATCGAATACATGATGCAGCAGAACATCACGCCGATGTCCGCGGCC
>JAPLOK010000191.1 GCA_026400775.1 Alphaproteobacteria bacterium
CCGCGCGCGCGGCTGCTGGCGCTTGGGCGGCCGGCGCTGGTGCTGTCAGGCCATGTGCATATGTGGCGCGACCGGGTGGCCGATGGCATTGCTCAGTGCTGGGCGCCGTCGACCGGCTTCATTGTGGGCGATCGATGGCAGGAGCCGACCGGCGCCAAGCTGCTGGGCTGGGTGGAGCATGTGCTGCACGCGGATGGCACGCATGAGACGCGGCTGCATGAGGTGCCGGGCCTGGAACCGCACGATATCGGCCTGCTGCCCGAGATCTATGGACCGATGGCGCCGCTAACTGGCGGTTAACCACCCCCAGGTATTTCCTGCCGGGTGAGCACCGTCAGCGCCATCGCGCCTAGCACCTCCAACCCTATGCCGCGCGCCAAGCCCGGCGGCGGGCAGGATTTCGCGGCCCTGCTGCACCAGCGCGGCGTGCCCGAAGCGCCGCGTGGCCGCGCCTGGGAAACTGTGCCGAACAGCGCTTTCCGCCAGCGCATCGCCCAGGCCGAGCGCAGCGCCGAACACGCACAGGGTGGCTATGCTGTGCGCAACCCGAACTCCGGCGCGCTGGGCCGCTATCAGTTCACGCCGGTCACCTTGCAGGATCTCGGCTGGCGCACTGCCCAGGGCGCCTGGACGCAGCTGGCCGAGCGCCATGGCGTGCGCTCCGAACAGGATTTCCTGGGCAATCACGCGGCGCAGGAAAGCGCCATGACCATGTTCTTGCGCCGGGTCGAGGTGCAGTTGGACCGCAACGGCGCCGCCGCCCAGCAGGGGGCGACGCTGCGCGGCATTGGCGGGCAGGAGATCACGCTGACCGAATCCGGCCTGATGGGCGCGGCGCATCGCCGCGGTGCGGGCATGGTCGCGCGCTGGATCAACCACCGAACCCACACCCCGGACGCCCCGCTGAGTGCAGCCCAGCGCGCCGCCTTCGCGCAGGTCGAACGCCGCCTGCAGGATTTCAGCGCAGTCGCCTACGCGCCCACGCGCGCTGTGCCGCCGGCGCGCGCCATCGCCGCCACCACAGGAACCCCCGCATCATGACCCTGACCGATACGCCCCCGCCCATGCTGCTCGCCGGCACCGGCCTGCTCGCCGCGAGCCTCGCCATGCTCTTCCCTGGCCCATGGCAGATGGTGTTGCTGCTGGCCGGTGCCGCGCTTTGTGCGCCGGTGCTGGCGATGGCGCTGCGCCCTGCCAGCGCCGAGGCACCGGCACTGCGCGACACCCGGACCGGCCTTTATGCCTCTGCGGTCATGACCGCCGCCGCACCCGCCATGCTGCGGATGGCCGAGCGTCACACCACTGGCTCTTGCCTGGCATTGCTGCTGCTGGACCAACCCCGCGCTTCCATGGCCGAAGTCGCCTGGACCATCACCGCCGGCCTCCGCGCGACCGACATGGTCTGCCGCCACGGTGATGAAGGCTTTCTGATCCTGATGCCCGATTGCGACCTGGGCGGCGCCTTCGAGCGCCTGGACGAATTGCGCGCGCGCATCGCGACGCTCGATGGCACGCGCCGGCTTTCCGCCAGCGTGGGCCTGGCCCCCGTCCTGGCCGGCGCGCCTGATCTGCATGAGGCGACGCGCAGCGCCACTGCCGCCGCCCGTACCGCGATCGCAGGCGGGCGCAATCGCGTTGTGACCGCACCGATGGTTGATCGCCTGCGGGTGATGCAGGGCGCGCTTCCTGAGGTAACGAGTTAGTTGCGCCCCGGCCCGACACCCCGTTCATCGAATCTTTACAATTCCGGGAGGAGCTTCGCATGCATGATGCCGGCTTTCCCCCGCGCCCGAAGTTATCTGCTGCCGATCCTGTTCCTGATGGGCATCGCCCTGGTGGGCATGGTCGGCACCGCGGCCGCCGTGCAGGGCTATCTGGCAGGCCTGCGGCTGCAGGCCGCCATTCTGGAGCAGGAGCAAGACCAGAACGCCGCCAATCGTCTGCGCGTCTCCCTGCTCGAAGCGGAGAGTGCGCTGCGTGGGCTGACCATCCACCAGCAGCCCGAATACATCGAACGCTTCTACCAGGCATTGCAGTATATCGAAGGCGCTGAGGCACGACGGATCATCCAGCGCATGGATGCGATCCCGACAGCGCCCGCGGCGGCGCTGATCGAGCGTGCTGTGGCGACGCATCGCAGCGTGGTTGGAACGCTGCTGGAGGGTCAGCGGGATCTCGCGATCGCCCCTGGCGCCGCGGCCGACGCCAATCGCGACATGGACAGCATTCGCGAGACCTTGTCGCAGTTCATCAGCCTGCGCCGAAACTCCATCGCGGCGATGACCAGCCAGCTACGTCGCCAGCAGGCTCGGGTCCTGGCCCTTGTGGCCGGCTGCGCCGGCATCTCGGCCCTTGGCGTTTTGCTGGCCGTGGTGACGCTGCGCGTGCGGATGCGCGCCACCGCCGCCGTGCAGTCCGAACTCGCCGGGCGCAGTGCGGAGATGGGCGCGCTGCTGCAGATGAACGAGCTGCTCCAGGCCTGCGAGACCCGCGCCGATATCGAATGTGTCGCGGGCCACGCAGCCCAGGCGCTGGTCCCGGGCATGCCGGCCACGCTGTATATTTTCTCCAGCAGCCGTGACCGGCTCGATCGCGGACAGAACTGGCCCGGCGAAGGGCCGGAGCACATCACCCCCACCTCCTGCTGGGCGCTGAAGCGCGGCCGGCCGAACCTGTGCGGCCAGGGTGTCACCTGCGACAGCGGCGGTTGCGCCGGCACCGCATTATGCGTGCCGATGGCCGCCCGCGGTGAGGTATACGGCCTGTTGCGCTTCAACAGCGATGACATCGCAGCCCTGGACCGGTTGCGCGAACACCGCAGCGCTGATGCGATGGCCGATGGCATGTCCATGGCACTGGCCAATCTGCAGCTGCGCGACAAGCTGCGCGGCGAGGCGCTGCGCGATGTCCTGACCGGCCTGCACAACCGCCGCTTCCTGGACGAGGTGGGCCCTACCATCCTTCGCCAGGGTGAACGCCGCCAATCGCCCACCTGCATCGCCGTGCTGGATGCCGATCATTTCAAGCGCGTCAACGACACCTTCGGCCATGCGACCGGTGACGCGCTGCTGCGCGCCATCGCCGGCTGCATGACAGGCATAATGCGCGGCACCGATATCTGCGTGCGTTATGGCGGCGAGGAATTCGTGATCTTGATGCCCGATTGCGACCTCGGCGGCGCCTTCGAACGGCTGGAAACGCTGCGCGAAAGCATCGCCACGATGCATGCCGAAGGCGGCGCCTCGCCGGCGATCACTGTCTCCATCGGTGTGGCGATCGTGTCCCAGGGCTCACAAACGCTCGATGATGCGATGCGCCAGGCCGATGAGGCGCTCTTTGCCGCCAAGCAGGATGGCCGGAACCGCGTGGTGACCGCCGCCATGCTCGCGCGGATCAATGCGCTGGCGGCACCAGAAGCACGAGATCATCCCGGTGAATGACCTCGTCGCGGCCACGCCAGCCCAGGATGGCCTCGATCTCGCCGCTGCGATGGCCCGCGATGCGCGCGGCATCCTCGGCATCATAGGCTGACAGGCCGCGCGCCAACTCGGCGCCGGCCGCATCCCGCACGCTGACCGCATCGCCACGCTGGAACGCGCCCAGCACCTGCCGCACGCCAGCCGGCAGCAGCGAACGCCCTTGCCGCAGGGCGCGGGCCGCGCCGTCATCGACCACCAGCGTGCCGGCCGGCGCCAGGCTGCCAGCGATCCAGGATTTGCGTGCGGCCCGGCCTTCGGGCGCGGGCAGGAACCAGGTGCAGCGTCCGCCAGCCAGAAGTGCCGCGATGGGATTCGCCACATCGCCGCGCGCGATCGCCATGGCGCAACCCGCCCCGGTCGCGACCTTCGCCGCCAGCAGCTTGGTGCGCATGCCGCCAGAGGAATAGCCAGGCGGCGGTTCGCCGCCCATCGCCATGATGCCCTCCGTGATCTCCTGCACCACGGGCAGATGCTGCGCGGCCGCATCCTTGCGCGGGTCGGCCGTATACAGCCCGTCGATATCCGACAGCAGGATCAAGGCATCGGCGCCCAGCATTTCCGCTACCCGCGCGGCGAGCCGGTCATTGTCGCCGAAGCGGATCTCGGTGGTGGCCACCGTGTCGTTCTCGTTGATCACCGGCACGCAGCCCAGTTCCAGCAGCGTGTTCAGCGTGGCCCGCGCATTCAGGTAGCGGCGGCGATCTTCGGATTCGGCCAGTGTCAGCAGCACCTGGGCCGCGTTCATGCCATGGCCCGCCAGCGCCTCCTGCCACGCACCCGCCAGCCGGATCTGGCCGACCGCAGCCGCGGCCTGCTTTTCCTCCAGCTTCAGCACGCGCTTGGTCAGCCCCAGGGCGCGCCGCGCCAGCGCCACCGCGCCGGAGGAGACCAGCACCACCTCCCGCCCTTCGGTGCGCAGCGCCGCGACATCGGCGGCCACGCCCGCCATCCAGCCGGTGCGTGGCGTTGCCGTGCGCGGGTCCACGACCAGCGCCGAGCCGATCTTGATGACGATGCGCTTGGCGATCGAAAGCGGTTGCATGCCAACCTGTTACTGATGCCGCCGGCGCCGCACAATCATCGCCCGGCCTTCACCGCGTCCATCACTGCGCGCAGCAATTGCGGCACGCCCTCTCCGGTGCCGCCGCTGGCCAGCAACACGGGCCGGCCGGTTTCGCGCTCCAGCGCCTTGCAGCGGGACACCAGCGCCTGTGGGGTCATCGCATCGGTCTTGTTCAGCACCAGGATTTCCGGCCGATCCTCGAGACCCGCACCATATTCGGCCAGTTCCGTGCGAATCGTCCGGTAGGCCCGCACCGGGTCGGCCTGGGTGCCGTCGATCAAGTGCAGCAGCAGCTTGCAGCGCTCCACATGCCCCAGGAAGCGCGTGCCCAGCCCCGCGCCCTCGCTCGCGCCCTGGATCAGTCCGGGGATATCGGCCAGCACGAATTCCTCGGTGGCGTTCAGTCGCACTACGCCCAGCTGCGGATGCAGGGTCGTGAAGGGATAGTCCGCTATCTTTGGGCGCGCCGCGCTCGCCGCGGCCAGCAGCGTGGACTTGCCGGCATTGGGAAGCCCCACCAGGCCGCAATCGGCGATCAGCTTCAGCCGCAGCCAGACCCACATCTCCTCACCCGGCCAGCCCTTGTCGGCC
This sequence comes from Alphaproteobacteria bacterium, assembly GCA_026400775.1. Taxonomy (GTDB): domain Bacteria; phylum Pseudomonadota; class Alphaproteobacteria; order Acetobacterales; family Acetobacteraceae; genus Rhodovarius. The sequence continues at coordinate 5,134 of JAPLOK010000191.1, forward strand.
CGGCGCGGCGCGCGATTGGTGCTGGTCTTGTAGGAGGCATTGCCGAAGCCGCCATCGCCGCCCTTCGCCAGGCGGACTTCCTTGCCTGGCTCATCCAGGTCGGCGATCAGGGTTTCCTGGTCCGCGGCCAGGATCTGGGTGCCGACCGGCACCTTCATCACCACATCCTCAGCCATCGCGCCGGTGCGGTCAGAGCCCGCGCCATTGCCGCCCTTCCGGGCCTTGAAGTGCTGGGCGTAGCGATAGTCGATCAGGGTGTTCAGCCCCTCGACCGCGCGCACATAGACATGCCCGCCGCGACCGCCATTGCCGCCATCAGGCCCACCGAATTCGATGTATTTCTCGCGCCGGAACGCGACGACACCATCGCCGCCATCGCCCGATTTCACGTAGACCTTGGCCTCGTCGAGGAATTTCATGGGTTGGCCTTGTGGGGTTGCGCGGGTGGTCTTGGAGAGGGGCTCTGCCCCTCTCCAAACCTTGATCGCCTTTGGCTCTCAAGCCCCGCCAGGGGTCAACGACCCCTGGACCCGGTGAGAGTCATGGCAAGGTTGAGGGAGGGGCATCATCGGTGCCGCCCTTCATGCAAGGCGCACCATGCCCCCCCTCCTTCAAGCTTGCCATGCCTCCCGCCGGGTCCAGGGGCGGCACGCCCTTGGCGGCGGGAGGTTTGGGCGGGACAAAGCCCCTCTCCAAGGCCACCGGCACTACCCCACAAAACCACCCCAGAAACACCAACGGCGGGCCAGGCCCGCCGTGGAAAGTCACGCGGTTGGGCGGCGTTACTCCGCCGCCATCGCCACCGGCGCGATCGAGATATAGAGCCGCCCGCCAGCCTTGCGCTGGAACGCCACCTTGCCGTCCACCAGGGCGAACAGCGTGTGGTCGCGGCCCATGCCGACATTTTCACCGGCGCGCATTACGGTACCGCGCTGGCGGACCAGGATGTTACCGGCGATCACCGCCTGGCCGCCGAAGCGCTTCACGCCGAGGCGCTGGCCCGGGCTGTCGCGCCCGTTGCGCGAGGAACCACCAGCCTTTTTATGTGCCATGTTTCGAAATCCTTAGGCTGCGATGGCCGTGATGCGCAGCACGGTCTCGTGCTGGCGGTGGCCGTTCTTCCGGCGGCTGTTCTGCCGGCGGCGCTTCTTGAAGATGATGATCTTGTCGCCGCGGCGCTGTTCCAGCACCGTTGCGGTCACGGTCGCACCAGGGACCAGCGGCGCGCCCAGCACCAGGCCGGCCTCGGTGGACAGGGCCAGCACGTCATGGAAGGTGATGCTGGCGCCGGGCTCGGCTTCCAGCTTTTCCACGGCGATCACGCCGTTGGGGGCTACGCGGTACTGCTTCCCGCCGGTGCGGATCACTGCGAAAGACATTGGAAACCTCGAAAGCGGGCCATGGCCCGAACAACCACAAGGCGCGGCTTCTAGCGCCCCGCCCCAACCAGAGTCAACTACTCGGCCGCAACCTGCGGCTTGGAATCGCCCGAACCGCCATGCTTGGCGCCGCGCTTGGGCTCATGCGTCATCTCGCTCATGGCCTTCTGGACATGGGCGCTGAAGACGTACTCGGCCGGGCGCTGCTTCGACAGGTCGATTTCCGGTGCCATCGGGCCTTCGGTGCGCGGCCCGCGCAGTTGCGCGGCGACGGCCTTCCAGGGCTTGGCGAAGGCATCCAGCGCGGCGGTGGCCTCGAAGCCGGAATGGACCATGCAATCAGCGCATTTCTCGTAATTGCCGACGCCGTATTTGTCCCAGTCGGTGGTGTCCATCAGCTCCTGGAAGGACTTCGCATAGCCCTCACCCAGCAGGTAGCAGGGGCGCTGCCAGCCGAAGATGTTGCGCGTCGGGTTGCCCCAGGGCGTGCAACCATAGGACTGGTTGCCGGCCAGGAAGTCCAGGAACAAAGGGCTGTTGCCCATGCGCCACTTGGTCTTGCCGCCCTTGCCGTCATTCTGGCGGAAGACGTTGCGGAACAGCTCCTTCGTGTTCTGTCGGTTCAGAAAGTGCTGCTGGTCCGGTGCGCGCTCATAGGCATAGCCCGGGCTTAGCATGATGTTGTCCACGCCCATCGCCGTCACATCATCGAAGAATTTCGCGGTGCGGTCGGCGTCGGCATTGTTGAACAGCGTGCAGTTGATGGCGGTGCGGAAGCCCTTGTCGCGCGCCAGCTTCAGCGCGGCCACGGCCTTCTCGTAAACACCCTCTTGGCTCACTGCCCAGTCATGCTGCGCCTTGTCGCCATCCAGGTGGATGTCCCAGATGAAGCGTTCATGCGGCTGGTAGGCGTCGATCTTCTTTTCCAGCAGCAGCGCATTGGTGCACAGGATCACGATGCGGCCCTGGTCCAGCAGACCCTGCACAATGGTAGGCATTTCCTTGTGCAGCAGCGGCTCGCCGCCGGCGATCGCCACCACCGGCGCACCGCACTCCTGCGCCGCACCCAGGCATTCCTCGATCGAGAGGCGCCTATTCAGGATCTCATCCGGATAATCGATCTTGCCGCAGCCGGCGCAGGCCAGGTTGCAGCGGAACAAGGGTTCCAGCATCAGCACCAGCGGAAAGCGCTTCCGCCCCGCCATCTTCTGCTTGAGGACATAGGCAGCAACCTGCGCCTGCTGCTTGAGCGGAATACCCATTTCGATGTGGTCCCCTGCGTCCGGTGCATCATGCTGCGCCGCGAAGTGGGGGCCATAACACAATCGCAATCCGAATCCCAAGGGGGTATCGCGCCCCGGCCACATCCGCCCTACACGCCTGCCATGTTTGCAGCGCAACACGACGATGCAGCCTGACGGCTGGGTCAGCCGCGCGGTGGCCTGGCTGGTTGGCCTGTCGCTGGCGCATGCGCGGCTGGTGCTGCTGATCTATGCTGCCCTAACGGCGGCGGCCGTGCAGGTCACCATC
>JAPLOK010000460.1 GCA_026400775.1 Alphaproteobacteria bacterium
TGGCGGCGCCACCACGATGTATGGCGGTTCGGGCCATGAGCACTTCATCATCAAGAACCTGGGTGACCGCGCCTTTGAGAATGCGAATGAGGGCTACGACACCGCCTGGGTCGCGGTGAATGGCTGGACGGTGGGCGACCATATCGAGGTGGCCTACCTCTCCGGCAATGCGACCACGCTGAACGGCAACGCCACGGGCGGGAACCTGGTGGCCAATTCCACCGCTGGTTCCACGCTGAATGCCGGCGACGGCTACACGATCTTCTGGGGCTCGAACTTCAACGACACCTTCAAGGTCGGCACCGAGGGCGGTGTGATGTACGGCTATGGCGGCGCGGATGACTTGGTCTTCGGCGCGCCCGGCTGGGGCACCGTGGAAGTGGCCGATTTCAGCCGCGCCGAAGGGGACCAGATCCACTTCGCCGGCAGCGGCATCACCCTTATGGGCCAGCTGAACATCGTGGCCTATGCGGACAAGACACTGATCCAGCACGGCGCGGACCAGATCATCCTCTACGGGGTGACCGCGCCGATGCACGCCTCGGATTTCGTCTTCTGATGCCGACATGGCCTGGCCCGCAGCGGCCAGGCCCGATCGAACACCGGATGGGGGTCCGGCGGGGGCGTCAGGGGAAACCTTGGCGCCCCCACTCATGAAGCGGGACTGCGGTCCCGTGCCACCGCGCGGCTTGCCGCGATGCCGTCGCATTGACCATTTCGCGGGCATAACGCGCCGCGCTGGACGATTCAGCCAAGGACTGGCCGATTGGCAGGGCTGCGCAATGCGCTAACCTTCATCCCGCAAGGCGCCGGCGCCGCGCCACAACGGGAGAGCTGCATGCAAGACGATCAACTGCGCGATCTGATCGGCCGTGTGAAGCGCGGGACGCTGTCGCGCCGCGGCTTCGTCAAGCGCATGGCCGCATTGGGCCTGACCGCGCCGATGGCCACCCAGTTGCTGGCCATCACCGGCGCCGCCCCGGCGCAGGCGCAGGGCGTTCCCGCCTACCAGCCCACGCGGCGCGGCGGCGGTGCTTTGAAGGTGCTGTACTGGCAGGCACCCACGCTGCTCAACCCGCATTTCGCGGCCGGCACCACCAACCAGGATTCCAGCCGCGTCTTCTACGAACCGCTCGCCGGCTGGGCCTCGGACGGCACGCTGCACCCGATCCTGGCCGCCGAGATTCCCTCGACCGAGAATGGCGGGCTTTCCGCCGATGGCCGCTCCGTCACCTGGAAGCTCAAGCGCGGTGTGAAATGGCATGACGGCCAGGATTTCTCGGCCGATGACGTGCTGTTCAACTGGGAATACGCGCGCAACCCGGCGGTGGCCGCCGTCACCAGCGGCAACTACCGCGACGTGAATGTGGTCAAGGTGGATGACTTCACGGTGCGGGTGGAGTTCACCCAGCCCACGCCCTTCTGGGCCGATGCCTTCGTCGCAGCCACCGGCGTGATCATTCCCCGCCACCTCTTCGCCGGCTTCGCGGGCGCCAATTCGCGCGATGCGCCGGCCAATCTGCGGCCGGTCGGCACCGGGCCCTATCGCTTCACCTCCTTCTCCCCCGGCGACACGGTACGCGGCGAGGCCTTCGCCAACTACCACATGCCCAACCGGCCCTTCTTCGACACGATCGAGGTCAAGGGCGGCGGCGATGCCGTCTCTGCCGCGCGCGCGGTGCTGCAGACCGGCGATTTTGACTATGCCTGGAACATGCAGGTGGAGGACGACATCCTGCTGCGGCTTGAGGCCGCCAATCGCGGCCGGGTCAACATCATCCCCGGCGGCGGTGTCGAATTCCTGCAGCTGAACGTCACCGATCCCAACCAGGAGATCGAGGGCGAGCGCTCGCATATCCGCACCCAGCACCCCGCCTTCCGCGATCCCGCGGTGCGCCAGGCCATGGCGCTGCTGGTGGACCGCAACTCCATCAGCCAGTTCATCTACGGCCGCGGCGGCCCGGCGACCGCGAATTTCCTCAACAACCCGCCGCGCTTCCGCTCGGCCAATATGCGCATGGAGTTCAACATCCAGCGCGCCAATGAGATCCTGGAGGCCGCGGGCTGGACGCGCGGGCAGGGCGGCATCCGCCAGAAGGACGGCGTGCGCCTGCGCTTCGTCTATCAGACCTCGGTCAACGCGCCACGCCAGCGCACGCAGCAGATCATCCGCCAGGCGGCACAGCGCGCGGGCATCGACCTAGACCTCAAGACCGTGACGGCCTCGGTCTTCTTCTCGTCCGATGTGGCGAACCCGGACACCTTCACGAAATTCTATGCCGACATGCAGATGTACACGACGACCATGCCGCAGGCCGATCCGCAGCGCTTCATGAACCAGTATGTCTCCTGGGAGATGGCGACGCGGGCCAATTCCTGGCAGGGCCGCAACATCGTCCGCTGGCGCAATGACGAGTACGACGCCGCCTTCCGCGCCGCCGAGGGCGAGCTTGACCCGGTGCGCCGCGCCGCACTCTTCATCCGCATGAACGACCTGATCGTGGGCAGCAACCACGTCATCCCGCTGGTCGGACGGCCGCTGGTCAGCGCCTCGTTGAACAACCTGCGGCCGGTGCTCTCGGCCTGGGACAGCACCTTCTGGCTGCTGAACGACTGGTGGCGCGAGACATGATCCGCGCGTGACCCAGTATCTGCTGCGCCGGCTGCTGATTGCGATCCCGAGCATCCTTGGGATCAGCGTAATCCTGTTCGGCATCCTGGCCCTGGCCCCCGGTGACCCGTTCGAGGAATTGGCCACCAATCCGGCCATCCCGCCCGAGGTGCGGCAGAATCTGCGCGCGAGCCTCGGGCTCGATGACCCCATCCACCAGCGCTATTTCAACTGGTTGTTTGCCATGCTGCGCGGCGAATGGGGCTATTCCTTCGTCAGCCGCATCCCGGTCGATGACCTGATCATGCAGCGCCTGCCCACCACCATCGCGGTGATCGGGCTGTCGCAGGTGCTGGCCATCGCCATCGCCTTGCCGATCGGCGTCTATGCCGCGACGCGCCCCTATTCGATCTTCGACCAGATCGCGAATACGCTGGCCTTCATCGGCTTCTCGCTGCCCACCTTCTTCACCGGGCTGCTGCTGATCCTGCTCTTCTCGATCCAGCTCGACTGGCTGCCCTTCGTCTATCGCAGCCAGATCGAGGCCACGGGCTGGGCCTGGTGGTGGGAGCAGTTCCGCCAATCCATCATGCCGATCACCGTGCTGGGCCTGTTCCAGGGCGCGGCGCTGGTGCGCTTCGTGCGTTCGGCGGTGCTGGACGTGATCCGGCTGGACCACGTGACCACGGCGCGCGCCAAGGGCATCTCGGAAGGTGCCGTCACCATGCGCCATGTGGTGCGCAATGCGATGATCCCGGTGGTAACGCTGCTGGCCTTGCAGATGCCCGCGATCTTCGGCGGCGCCATCGTGACCGAGCAGATCTTCCGTGTGCCGGGTATCGGCTCGCTGCTGATCTCGGCGGTGCTGGCCAATGACACGCCGGTGATCATGGCGGTGACCTTCGTCATCGCCTGTCTGGTCATCCTCTTCAACCTGATCGCGGATGTTCTGTATGGCTGGCTCGACCCCCGCATCAGCTATCGCTAGCCCCGCCCAGGGCACCGACCGCCCGCGCGTCGGCCCCTGGCGCGAGGCGTGGCGGCGCTTCCGCAAGCACAGGCTCGCCGTGGTCAGCGCTGTGATCTTGGCGGCGCTGGTGCTGTCGGTGCTGCTGGGGCCGCTGGTCTGGACGCTGCCGATCGACGAGATCGATTTCTCCAAGCGGCTGCAAGGCCCGTCCTGGGAACATCCTTTGGGCACGGATGATCTGGGCCAGGACCTGCTGGCGCGCATCCTTTATGGCGGGCGCATCTCGCTGGCGGTGGGTTTCATGGCCATGGCGGTGGCGTTGGTGGTGGGCGTGGTGGTGGGTGCGCTGGCCGGCATGTCCGGCGGCAAGACCGATGCGGCGCTGATGTGGGTGACGGACCTGTTCCTCTCCCTGCCGCAACTGCCGCTGCTGTTGCTGATCATCTACCTGTTCCGCGACTCCCTGGTCGGCGTGGTGGGGCAGGAGCTCGGCGTCTTCATCCTGATCGTCATCGTCATCGGCGGCTTCAACTGGATGCAGGTGGCGCGGCTGGTGCGTGCGCAGTTCTTCTCCCTGCGGGAGAAGGAATTCGTCGAGGCTGCGCGCGCGCTCGGCGCCTCGCGCCTGCGTATCGTCGCGGTGCATATCCTGCCCAATTCGCTGGGGCCGGTGATCGTGGCGGCGACCATCGACATCGCGGCGGCGATCATCGCGGAGAGCACGCTCTCCTTCCTGGGCCTGGGCTTCCCGCCCGATATCCCGACCTGGGGGCGGCTGCTGTTCGATGCCAAGGACAATCTGGATTTCGCGCCGCATTGGGCGCTGTTCCCGGGCCTCGCCATCTTCCTGACGGTGCTGTCCATCAACTTCGTGGGCGATGGTCTGCGCGATGCGCTGGACCCAAGGCGCGTGCTATGAGCCGCCTGCTGGAAATCGACGATCTGCGCGTGCAGTTCCGCACCGATGATGGCTGGGTGCGCGCGGTCGATGGCGTCTCCATGGGCGTCGATGGCGGTGAGACGCTATGCGTGGTGGGCGAGAGCGGCTGCGGCAAGACCGTGACCGCGATGACCATCCTCAAGCTCATCGCCATGCCGCCGGGCAAGATCGCGAGCGGGCGCATCATGTGGCAGGGCCGCGACATCGTGCCGCTGACATCGGAACAGATGCGCCCGATCCGCTCCAAGGAGATCGGCTTCATCTTCCAGGAGCCGATGACCTCGCTGAACCCGGTCTACACTGTAGGCCAGCAGATCGCCGAGACGATCCGCGAGCATGAGGGGCTGTCCAGGCGCGCCGCGCGCGACCGCGCGGCCGAGATGCTGCGCCTGGTGAACATCCCCAACCCGTCCCGCCGGGTGGATGACTATCCGCACCAGTTCTCGGGTGGGATGCGCCAGCGCGTGGTGATCGCCATGGCGCTGTGCTGCAACCCCAAGTTGATCATCGCCGATGAGCCGACCACGGCACTCGACGTCACCATCCAGGCCGGCATCCTGGACCTGCTGGACGAGATGAAGGAGCGCTTCGGCATGGCCGTGCTGCTCATCACCCATGCCATGGGTGTGGTGGCCGAGACCGCCCAGCGCGTGGTGGTGATGTATGCCGGCAAGGTGGTCGAGGAGGCGCGGGTGGCCGACCTCTTCGCCCGGCCGCGGCATCCCTATACGCAGGGGCTGATCCGTTCGATCCCGCGCCTTGACCTCGCGGCCACCGAGCACCGCAGGCTGGAGGCGATACCCGGCAGCGTGCCATCCCTGCTGAACCCGCCCGTGGGTTGTCGCTTCGCCGCGCGCTGCGGCCATGCCACGGCCGAATGCAGCGCCGCCGAACCGCCGCTGCGCGAGGTGGCCCCCGGCCACAAGGTGGCCTGCATCCATGCAGAGAAGTTCGCGGCCAAGGGGAACGTGGCATGAGCGAACCCCTCCTACGCGCGCAGAACCTGGTGAAGCGCTTCGACGTGAAGGGCGGCATCCTGCGCCGCACCGTGGCGCAGGTGCAGGCGGTCTCCGACGTCTCCTTCGACATCGCCCGCGGCGAGACGCTGGGCCTGGTGGGCGAGAGCGGCTGCGGCAAATCCACCACCGGCCGGCTGCTGCTGCGCCTGATCGAACCCACCGCCGGCCAGGTCTGGTTCGAAGGCCGCGAAGTGACCGCGCTGCGGCCGGCGGAGATGACCGCGCTCAGGCGCGATATGCAGATCATCTTCCAGGACCCCTATGCCTCGCTGAACCCGCGCATGACGGTTGGGGCCATCATCGGTGAGGCGCTGACCATCCACGGCCTCGCGGCCACTGCGCGGGCGCGCGAGGAACGGGTGGCGGAACTGTTGGAAACGGTCGGGCTGAATGCCGGGCAGATGCGCCGCTTCCCGCATGAATTCTCGGGCGGGCAGCGCCAGCGCATCGGGATTGCGCGGGCACTCGCCGTCTCGCCCAAGCTGGTGATCTGCGATGAGCCGGTCTCGGCGCTCGATGTCTCGATCCAGGCGCAGGTGGTGAACCTGCTGGAGGATCTGCAGGAGAAGCTCGGCCTCACCTACCTGTTCATCGCGCATGACCTCTCGGTGGTGGAACACATCAGCGACCGGGTGGCGGTGATGTATCTCGGCCGCATGGTGGAGATCGCGTGTAGATCGCGCCCTCACGCGAGCTCTACACCACGCCGCTGCACCCCTATACGGAGGCGCTGCTGTCAGCGGTGCCGATCCCCGATCCCACGCTCAAGCGCGACCGCATTCGGCTGAAGGGCGATGTGCCGAGCCCGCTGAACCCGCCCTCGGGCTGCCATTTCCACACCCGCTGCCCGGTGGCCAATGACAGCAGCTGCAAGCGCGAGGTGCCGGCCCTGCGCGAGGCCAGCCCCGGCCATTGGGTGGCCTGCCACCTGCGCGGCTGAGGCTCAGCCGGCCACCGCGCCGGCGGGCCTGCGCAGATCGGCCGCCGCCGCCGCCATGCCACGGGCGGGCAGGGTGCTGGCCACCTGCACCGCGCCCGCGAGCCAGGTGACGGCGGGCCAGTCCTTCACCTCATGCCCGCGGGCTGCGAGTTCCGCGCGGGTTTCGGGCGCGATGCGCACTTCCATCGCGACCCGGCGGGGGAAGTATTCGAAGGGCGCGAAGGAGGAGGGGAAGGCGTAGCTGGCCATGCGCGGCGCGCCCACGGCCTCGCCCAGTTCCATGCCGAACTGCACCACGTTCAGCAGCACCTGCAGCATGGCCTGGATCTGCACATCGCCGCCGGGAGTTCCGAACGGCATGACCGACCCATCGGCGCCCACGAACATGGCGGGGTTGGGGGTCAGGCGCGGGCGCTTGCCCGGCGCCACGCCCGAAGGATGCGCGGGGTCCGGCCGCGACTGGCTGCCGCGGTTGGAGGGCACGATGCCAAGCCCCGGCGTGACCGGCGAATTCCAGGAACCGTCAGAGGGGGTGGCGGAGAAGGCATTCCCGTTCCGGTCCACCACCGCGCAATAGGTGGTGTCAGCCTCGACCATCGGCACCGGGCGCAGGCTTTCGGGCGGGGTGTTGAGGCGGCCGAGGATGGGCTCCGGCATGGCCGGGTGGGCGGTGGCGCCGATGCCGGCGGCACGCGCGCGGATATGTTCGGGGGAGAGCAGGGCGGCGATCGGCACATCGATGAAGGCGGGGTCGCCGAAGAAGGCCTCGCGATCGGCCATGGCGCATTTGATGGCCTCGATCAGCGTGTGCAGATAGTCGGTGCTGTTGTGCGACATATTCGCGATGCCCGCGGCATCCGCCAGCAGGGCTGCTTCCAGCAGGGCAGGGCCCTGGCACCAGGGGCCGCAGGTGATGAGTTCGCCGCCACGGTATGGGCGGGAGACGACGGGCTCGATCCGGCTGCGGAAACCCGCGAGGTCGGCGCGGGAGAGGAAGCCGCCTTCGGCCTGCTGGTGGGCCACGATCGCGGCCGCGATGTCACCGCGATAGAAGGCGGCGTGGGCGGCGGCCAGGCCCGCTTCGCGCGTGGGGGCGGCGCGGGCTTCATCGGCCATGTATTGCAGCGTGCGGGCGAGGTCGGACTGCACGAAGCGCTCGCCCACTTCCGGCACGCGGCCGCCGGGCAGGAAGATGGCGCGGTTGGAGGCCCAGCGCTCATATTCGGCGCGGTGGGTGGTGATGCTCTCGCGCAGCAGCGGATAGACGGCATAGCCTTCGCCGGCGAAGCGGATGGCGAAGCTCGCCACATCCTCGAACCGCCAGGTGCCGTGGCGTTCCAGGGCGGTGATCCAGGCATCGGGCGCGGCCGGCACCACGGTGCGGCGCACGCCTTCGGGGATTTTGCCGCCATGTTCGCGCATGAAGATGTCGGGCGGGAGGGCTGCGGGCCAATGGCCCAGGCCCGCGATGCTCTCCACCGTGCCATCGGCCAGCCGGATCATGATGGGGGCGACGCCTGCGACATTGACCAGGTCGGGCAGCAGGACGCCGAGCGCCATGCCGGCGGCGCAGCCGGCATCGATGGCGTTGCCGCCATTCTCCAGCACGGTGTGGGCG
>JAPLOK010000319.1 GCA_026400775.1 Alphaproteobacteria bacterium
GCTGATCAGCGCCAGCAGCAGGCATGCCGCCTTGACCAGAAGAATGCTGAAAAACCGCGGCAATTCGGCGCGGACATAGTCCTCCACCACTTCCTGCAGGCCATGGGCCATGTGGTGGAACATCACGCCGATCAGCAGCAGCAGCAGCACGGCGTTGACCGGTGCGGCCACGAAGGCGCGTGCCTCCGCGTAGGACGCGCCCAGCAGTCCGAAGATGCTGAACACGAACCACAGCAACAGTGGCAGCAGTGCCACGGAGGTCACGCGCATCATCCACCAATGCGTCGTGCCGGATTTCGCGGAACCAAGGCCGCGCACGCGGCCGAGCGGCGTGCGCATCGAACGAGACGGGTTCTTTGCCATGCTCACCACGCCACCAAAGCGAAGATCCAGGTCAGCAGCGTCAGCGCGGCGGTGCCGATGAACACCATGCGGCCGGTGGCGAACACCGTCGGCAGGTCGAAACCCTTGCCCGCATCCCAGGCCAGATGCCGGATGCCGGCCAACGTGTGGTACCAGGCCACCGCGGTGATGCCGAACAGCACCAGCACGCCCAGGAAGCTGCCGAAGAAATTCTGCGCCGTGTTGAAGGCGCCCTCACCGCTGGCGAGTGCGGCCAGCCACCACACCAGGAACAGCACCGCCACCGACCAGGCGCCGCCGGTGATGCGATGCAGGATGGAGGTGAGGCTGGTGATCTGCATCATGTCATAGGCTTGCAGATGCGGCGACAAGGGCCGCTGGATCACGCTACCATCCGAGCGGCGACCCACGAAATTGGCCTGCCGTGGATCGATCGGTTCGGACATTGCCCGCACAGCTCCACTTTGCACGCGCTGGTTACCCGCGCTTGATGCTTCCTCAACCCGGCAAGCCGGATTTGTGCATTGCGTTATGAAGCCGGGTCAGGGCAGCGTCAACGTGGCGCTTCGACCCCAGAAGGCCCGGGCAGACGGCGGGTGCGCAGGCAGGCGCGATAGGCGCTTTCCTCGGCGCGGCTGACATCCTGCTCGATAAAGCGGTCATTCACGCCGGGCGCCCAGCGTTGGCGGATGCTGCGCACCTCGTCGGAATTGCGCGCCTCGGTCCGGCAGGCCTGCTGTTCGGTCGTCAGCGGCGGCGGGGTGGGAGAGCGTACGGGCATCATCGCGCAGCCGCCCAGCAGCAGAAGAAGCAGGAGGGGTTTCATGCGTGCAGCCAATCCTCGATCAGGCGCCGCGCGATGCTGTCCACCCGCGGCAGGCCGAAGCCCAGTTCCTTATGCTCATGCAACTCACGCTTGGAGAACCAGCGCGCATCGCGCAGCTCCTCGCGGTCGATATGGATCTCCTCGGTCAGGCCCTCGGCGTGGAAGCCCAGCATGATCGATGATGGGAAGGGCCAGGGCTGGGAGGAATGATACACCACCTGGCCCACCGCGATGCCGGCTTCCTCCATCACTTCGCGGCGAACCGCTTCCTCCAGGCTTTCGCCAGGTTCCACGAAGCCCGCCAGCGTGGAGTACATCGGGGTCGGGAAGCGCAGGTTATGGCCCAGCAGGCAGCGGTCGCCGCGCACCACCAGCATGATCACGGCCGGGTCGGTGCGCGGGAAATGCTGCGCGCCGCAATTCGTGCAGGTCATGGCGTGGCCGGCGCTGCGCGGCTCGCACCGGCCACCGCAGACGCCGCAGAAACGGTGCTTCACGCGCCAATGCATCAGGCCGCGCGCATGGGCCAGCACACTCGCTTCACCGGCCGGCAAGAGGCCGGCCACCTGGCGCAGATCGGTGAAGGCGCCGGCATCCTCGGGGATCGGCGGATTGTCCTCGTGGCTCACATCCAACGCAAAGACCGGGCGCTGTTCCAGCAGGCCCAGGAATGCCCAGGGGCCGCCCAGATCATGCAGCGGGCGTGCGGCGTCACCACCCAGCAGCACTGCCTCGGGCGCGCCGGATTCCAGGCCGCGCATCAGGCTGCGGGCACGCCAGACCGGGGCGAAGAGCGTGTCCGGGCCATCAAAGGCGCGGGCGATCCAGTCGGCGTCCTCGCGGTGGTGGCCGGCGCGGTCGAGGGGGCTGCCGGTATAGGCATTGGCGCGGCTGGCGGGGAAGGAGAGGGTCATCGGGCACGACTGAACCGGAAGCCGCCCGGCGTGGCAAGTCAGCCCGCAGACAAACGCGGCCAATTGCGGTCCGCGCGGGCGATGTGGCCGGGGATGTCGCGCTCCCATCGGCGCTGGATGGAACGGTCGTAGTTGAGATAGAGCCGGCCATCGACAACAGCCCATGCGGTGGGGTCGATCGGCGCGGTGTAGCCCTGCGCCACGGCCCAGGCGCAGAAGCCGCCATAGGCCGGCGCGAAGCGCTCAGGATCGGCGGCGAAAGCGGCGGCATGCGCGGCATTGGCGAAGCGCCAGGCAGCACCGCGCCAGTGCTGCGTGAAGCGCGCATCGCCGCGCGTGGGCATGCGCAGAAGATGGTACGCGACCGGGTCGAAGCCACGAATGGCCAGCCCGTTATCCTGGAAGACAGGCTGCGCGGCGGCTGGCGCGGCCAGGGCGAGCAGGAAGATTCGGCGTGTGATCATGCCGGGGTTTCGCCGCGCCGTGCTGGGTGGTTA
>JAPLOK010000135.1 GCA_026400775.1 Alphaproteobacteria bacterium
AACGGCGCATGCGATCACCCCTCAATGCAGCATGGTGGCGGCGTTGATGATTCCCGCGGCCAGGGCGATCACGCCGACCAGCAGGCCCGAGGCCAGTTCCCCTGCCTCGATCCGCCCGCGCAGCCCCGGCCCCAGCACCAGCCGCGCAACACCCAGCGCGCCCAGCTGCACCGCGAAGCCGATCACGGCCCAGACCAGCAGATCGGCGCGGCTGGTCGCACTCGCCATCACGCTGGCCAACACCAGCGCATAGCCCAGCAGCGCGCCAGCATAGCCACAGGCGGCGGCCAGATTGCCCTCGCGGATCAGGTTCAGCTCATGCCAGGGCGTGATGCGGTGATAGGCCCAGCCGAAGGCCAGCAGCAGCGCGGCCGCGATCGGAAACCAGGTCAGGAAGGCAGGCAGTGTCGAGAGGTAATGCATGGCCGGATGTTGCCGTCAGAAGAGTTTCGGCGCCACGAATTTCGCAAAGCCCGGCCGCTCGCCAAGCCGCGCATACCAGGCGGCCAGCGCCGGGAATTGCGGCATGCCCGGCACCTGGACTTCCGCGCCGAACCAGCGCCGCGCGAAGCAGCCCAGCGCGATATCGGCGATGGTGAAATCACCTTCCAGGAAGGCGCGGCCGTCACCGAACAGCCGGTCCAGGATGGCCCAGCATTCGGCGCTGGCGGTCACCGCGGCCTGCACCAGGCCCATGTCGCGCTTCGCATCCGGCGTGCGGACCATCTGCCAGAACAGGTTGCGTTCGGCGGGCGAGAGGGTGGAGAGCTGCCAGTCCATCCAGCGATCCACGCCAGCGCGCTTGGCGGGTGCCGCGGGGTACAGCCCACCCGCATCACCGCCCGCGCGCAGGCACACATAGCGCATGCAGGAATTGCTCTCCCAGATCACCGCACCATCCTCCTCGATGGTGGGGATGCGGCCATTGGGGTTCATCGCGCGGTAGGCGGGAGTGTCCACCACGCCATGCTCCATGCCGGCATCGCGGCGTTCATAGGGGGTGCCCAGTTCCTCCAGGCACCACAGGACCTTCATCACATTGGCGCTGTTGGCGCGGCCATGGACGATCAGCATCGGGCATCTCCTCCGGAGCATGATCCGCACAGGCGGAACGCCGATGCGGTGAATCATCCTCCCAATCTCTCCCAAGCCTGCACCGGAACATCGCGCCGTGGTAGGCATACGCCGTGCCCCGCCCCGCCTGGATCATTCTCGCAGCCGCCCTGCCCTTCCTCGCGCTGGTCGCGCTGTCATGGCCGGCGGCGCTGGACCCCGGGCTTTATGGCGATGACCTGAAATGGTTCGGCGGCCCGGACAACTACCAGTCCAACCTGGAACGCGAGGCACGCTGGCTGGTCTATTGGTGGAACACCCGGATCGGCCTGTGGCCGCCCTGGCTGACCTTCACGCTGTGCTGGGTGCTGTGGTGCGCCTGCTGCGCCCTGGTGGCTGACGCCATGGCGCGCGGCTGGCGCATGCTGCTGCTGGCGGCGGCGCTGGCTGCCAGCCCCGGCGCCATCTCCATCCTGATGTGGCCGATGACGACGCTGCCGGCCATGGTGGTGCTGGCGATCAGCGTCACATCGCTGCGCGGCTGGCCTGGGCGGGCTTGGCCGGTGCTCCTGGGGGCGGCGGCGATGGTGCTGTTGCACCAGTTGCTGGCGATGATGCTGGTGGGCTTCGCGCTGCTGGTGACGCTGGGGCGCGGGCGCGCGCCTTGGGCCGCCTTGTTCGGGGGTGCTGCCGGGCTGGCGCTGGGCATGCTGGCGGGGCTCGGCTTGAACTGGTGGTTGCTGGGGCAAGTCGGGCTGAATGATGACCCCTGGCGCCTCGCGGTGCTGGATGGCGCGCGCGGCTTCACCGCCGCGTGGCGCGCGGCCGGCATCGCGGGGGCGGATATGGCGCAGGCCATGGGGCCGGCCTTCGCACCGCTGGCGCTGGCAGCCCTGGCGCTGGGCGTCGCTGCACTATGGCGCAGGCCGCTGCATCTGCTGATGCTGGCGGGCATCGCCGGCGTCACGCTGGCCATGCCGTTGGCCACCGGCATGACGCTGCCGGAACTGCGCGGCACCATGCTGCTATGGCTGGCGCTGGTGGGGCTGCTGGGCTTCGCGCTGGCCACACGCGCCGCGCGCGCGGCGATGGTCGCCTTGGCTGCGCTTGTCATCCTGGCGCTGCCGCCGGCAGGACAGCGGCTCGCGCGATTCAGCGCCGAGGAGGACGCGAACCGCCGCACCATCGGCGCCATCCTGCAAGCCACCGCCGAGGCCACGCGCGAGGCGCCCCCGCGCGTGCTGGTGATGGTGGGCCTGCCCACGCGCTTCCAGGGCCTCTCGGCGCGAGAGGAGGTCTTCGCCTGGCCACTGCTGCAGGCCGAGGCGCTGACATGGCGCTATTTCGGCCGGCGGCTGGAGACGGATTACTGCACCAGCCTCTGCGCCAATGGGCGGGTGCTGCGGGAGACGCCAAGCGCCATCTTTCCCGCACCGGGCTTCGTGTTGATGCTGGGCGATACGGCCGTGGTGCGGGTCGGGCCGTAGATCAGCCGGTGTGTTCCGGCTCCAGATCCACGCTGACTTGCAGCCGATGCGCGCCGCCGCCCAGGATCACGCCGCGCAGGGGCGAGACGTCGGAAAAATCCCGCCCCCAGGCCACCGTCACATGCTCATCCTTGACGATAATATTGTTGGTAGGGTCCAGGTCCACCCAGCCATGCTCTGGGCCGAGCCAGGCACCCACCCAGGCATGTGACTGGTCCGCCCCGCGCCTGCGCTGCTGACCCGGCGGCGGGCGGGTGCGGATATAGCCCGAGACATAGCGGCCAGGCAGGCCGAATGCGCGCATGCCCGCCAGCATCAGATGCGTGAAATCCTGGCAGACGCCGCGCCGCAGCCGAAGCACCTCGGCCACCGGCGTCGACACGCCGGTCACACCCGCCTGGAAGGTGAAATCGCGCGCCATGCGGCCCAGCAGGTCCAGCAATGCTGCAAGGATTGGCCGGCCCGGCGTGAAGGAGGGGCGCAGATAATCACCCGCCGCCGCCAGCGCCGGCGCCTGGGTGCTGCCGAAGGCGAATTCCGAGGCTGGCGCATGCGCCCCGCCCGCCGCGGCCAGGGCGGCCACCTGTTCCCAAGGCAGGGTCCAGGCGGCTTCGGGTGGCGGCGCGTAATCCACCGCCACCAGCGCCTCGGCCGTGACCTCGAACTGGGTATGCGGGCGGGCCAGATAGATGCGCGTTGCGGCATTGCCGAAATGGTCATGCGTCTCGGTGACGTGATCGGGGGCCGGCAGGCAGCGGATGGAAGCGCGGACAACCCGCTGCCCGGCCAGTCCCCGCGGCTTTAGGTGCAACACATGCGCAGCGAGATCGACCGGTTGCTCATAGGCATAGGCGGTGACATGGCGCACCCAGTACATCATACGCGCGTCACCTCGGCGGCTTCTTCGCTGTCCAGCGTCAGCACGCGCTGGGCGGGCAGCAGGGCGAAATAGCGGCGGCTGATGGCGTCGGACAGGGCACCCAGCGCATCGGCCATCGCGGACAGGCGCGAAGGCAGGGCGGTGGCGGCCATGGACTGGTCCCGCGCGGCCAACACGCCATGGATCAGTGCCTCAGCGCCTTGGCGCAAGCTGGCTGCTTCATCGGCCAGGGTGTCGGCCGGCACACCCGCGACCTCGGCCAGCGCCGATTGCATGGCAGCCAGCTGAAATGCCAGGCCCCGCGGGTTGGATGGGTCGGCCAGCACCAGGTCCAGCACCGGCGCGGGCTGCAAGACCGAGAGATAGCGACTGCGATAGGTGATGACGCTGTCGCAGAGTTCCAGGATGAGGCGCAGGCTGGCCTCCACCCGCGCCGGCGGCACATCGAGCACCAGGCCGATCTCGGCCAGCACCGCCTGGGCGCGTTCCAGCCGGCGGCCGAGTTCGAGGAACAGCCAGGCGCCGCCGCGCACCATGTTCTCGCTGGCCACGCCCGCCACCGCGCTGGCGAAGCGCAGATTGGCGACCATGGCACGGGAGAGATCCTCAAGGCCCGGCCCCGTGGTCTCGGCCGCGGCGCGGGCGGCGCGCAGGGATTGCGTGAAGGTGGCGTGCATGTCGCCGGTCAGGCGGTCACGCACCAGGCCGGTCATGCTGGCGATGCGCGCCTGCAACTGGCCTACCGCGCCGTCGGGCCGCGCGGCACGCCCGATCGACGCCGACAGGGTGGTGGTGGCAGCACCCGAGGGCATGGCCTCTGCCTCGATCAGCCCCGCTTCCAGCAGGCAACGGGCCAGGGCGTTCAATTCGGCCGTTTCGCGCGGCATCGGCCGGCCGCGGCGCAGGCGGGAGAGGGTGGCGCGCACCAGGCGCGAGGAACGGTCCAGCCGCTCCACATAGCGGCCGAGCCAGAACAGGTTGTCGGCCACGCGTGAGGGCAGTGCGCCGGCATTGCGGCGGATCGGCAGCGCCGGCAGGCTTTGCGGGCCGGGACCCAGGATGGGCGCCTCATCCTCGGCCAGCACCCAGACATCCTTCGACCAGCCGCCGTCCGAAAGCCTGCCGGCATATTGCGCGCCAGGCTCCAGCACGCGCGCCATGCCGCCGGGCATGGCATACCAGCCGCCCTCGAAATGCAACGCGAACAGCCGCAGCGCGATCGGCATGGGCGAGAGCCCCTTGCCGGAAAAACACGGCGCGGCAGAAGGCTCCTGCCAGTCGGTCACAGCCCAGCCGCCGGCTTGCTCGGACAAAGGCTGCCAGTCGGCGCGGCTGCGCAGCACGCCCCCGGCCACACCATCCATCGCCGGGCGCAACAGCCAGGGGCCGGGGCCTTCGGGCGGGCCGCTGCCCGCTGGCATGCAGCGCGTGGGCAGTTCCTCCAGCAGCGGTTCCTCGCCCAGCAGATAGCGGCACAAAGCGGGGGTGAAGGCCATGAAGCCCGGGCTTTCGGTCAGCGCCGCCCCCGGCGCATTGACCACGGTCAACCGCGCATGGCGTGCGGCATCGAGCAGCCCTGGGACCCCGGCGGCGGCATCGGCGCCTGGGAATTCCAGCGGGTCCAGCGCATCGGGCTCGACGCGCGAGACCAGCACATCGACCGGCTGCAACCCCGAGAGCGTCTTGAGGAACAGCGCACCACCACGCACCGTCAGGTCCCCAGGCTCGACCAGGGCGGCATTGATCTCGCGCGAGAGCACGACATGCTCGAACCAATGCGGGCTGGAAGTCTCGACCTCGAGCGAAGAGGAATGGTTCGACAATATCGTGGAGCTGGATTGGCGGCTCTATCTGTGCTCAAGC
>JAPLOK010000513.1 GCA_026400775.1 Alphaproteobacteria bacterium
CGCCTATACCGCCAGCACCGACACGCGCTTCGCCGCCGCCATCATCTCCTGCGGCTGGGGCCATGGCGAACGCAAGTTCCGCGGCCAGCACCCCACGCCCGAAGCCTGGGAGAAGTTCACCAACCTGCTGGCCGAAGGCCGTGCCCACAAGGCCCGCACCGGTGAGACCATGATGGTCAGCCGCTGGGATGTGGTGCCGATGGCCGAACACCTGCGCAAGAATCTCTCGCACCTGGCGCAGACGGTGGTGGCCGCCGACACCGCGCAGAGCATGTTCGACTTCAAGGTGGAGGAGGTGATCGGCCAGCTCGCCCCCCGCCCGGTGCTGTTCATGCATGGCGCCGACGACACCGTAACGCCGGTCGAGCAATCCATCCGCATGTGGGAATTGGCCGGCCAGCCCAAGGATCTGGTGCTGATCACCGGCACCGACCACTTCCCGATCTTCGGCAAGGATTATCGCGGCCGCGACATCCTGAAGGGCTGGATGGACCGCTATTTCCCCGTGCAGGCGGCATGAGCACGCGCATCCCGGCCGAGGCGCTGCGCGATTTCGCGGCCGCCATCCTGCACGTCGCCGGCACCACCGAGGCCGATGCCCGCGCCTGGGCCGAGACGCTGGTCTGGGCCAATCTGCGCGGCGTCGACAGCCATGGCGTGCTGCGCATTCCGCGTTACCTCGAACTGATCGGCACCGGCGCCATCAACCCCAGGCCCGCCATGGCGATGCGTATGCAGGCCGGCGCGATCGGCCTGCTGGAGGCGGACCAGGCGCCCGGTCCGGTCGCGATGAACCGCACCATGGACGAGGCCATCGGCATCGCGCGCCGGCTGCATCTGGGCTGGGTGGTGGCGCGCGACATCACCCATGCCGGCGCCGTCGGGCATTTCGCCCTGCGCGCGGCCGAGCAGGGGCTGGTGGGGCTGGTGATGACCGCCTCCGGCCCGCTGATGGCCTGGCCGGGCAGCGCGGGGGCGGTGGTCTCCACCAACCCGCTGGCCATCGCCATTCCGGCGGGCCAGCGCCCGCCGCTGCTGCTGGACATGTCCACCGCCGCCGTCGCGCTGGGCAAGGTCATGGCGGCGAAGGATGCCGGCACGCCGATCCCCGAGGGCTGGGGCGTGGATGCGGCCGGGCGCCCCACCACCGACCCCGCCGCCGTGGCCACGCTGCTGCCCATGGCCGGGCCGAAGGGCGCCGGCCTGTCGCTGATGATCGAATGCCTGACCAGCCTGGCCGCCGGCAACCCGCTGATCAGCCTGGCGCTGCGCGGTGCGGGCGCGAAGGAGGGGCCGCGCATGAATGGCCTGGCCATCGCGCTCGACATCGCGGCCTTTGGCGATGCCGGCAGCTTTGCTGGCGAAGTGGATGCGCTGGCCACCGCCCTGGCCGCCGCTCCGGCCAGCGGCGAAGGCCCGCTGCTGCTGCCGGGTGACCGCGGCGGTCGCGTGATGGCGCGGCGGCTGGCCGAAGGGATCAGCCTGCCGGACGGGACGTGGAAGCGCCTGGCGGCCTCGGCTGCCGGGCTGGGCGTGGCGCTGCCGCCCGTGCAGGCCGGATAAAGCTAGAGCATGCTGTTTTTACATGGAAGCGTAGCCTGAGTTGCTGAGGTAGTTGGCGCATTCGTTGGGCGAGACGAGCTCGAGGAGCTGACCGGCCTTGCGCCAGGTGTCCTCGACGGTGCGCGGCGCGGCGTTGCGCATC
>JAPLOK010000498.1 GCA_026400775.1 Alphaproteobacteria bacterium
GATCGTGTCCCATTGCGTGGTGTAGGATCGCGTTGATCCCTGGCGGGTTGAGCCGCCGTATCAGGCTGCCACTGCTGGCAAGCTGACGGTGGGATTGTCGCTGATGCTGCTGATGGTTTCCAGCGTCATGTAGCGCGCTCGCTGTGTGGCCCATTCATCGGACTGTTCCAGCAGAATGGCGCCGATCAGCCGCGTGATCGCGCCCTCATTGGGAAAGATGCCCACGACATCGGTGCGCCGCTTGATCTCGCCGTTCAGCCGCTCGATGGGATTGGTGCTGTGGATCTTGGCGCGGTGCTCGCGCGGGAAATCCATGTAGGCCAGGACGTCGTGCTCGGCGGTGTCCATCAGCTCGGCCAGTTTCGGCACCTTGGGCCTGAGCTGGTCGGCGACGCGGCGCCACTGGGCATGGGCGGCCGGAGCGTCGGCCTCGGCAAAGGCTGTACCGATCCACGCTGAGACCAGGCGGCGTTGGTTCTTGCCAGCATGCGCTGTGGCGTTGCGCATGATCGGCTGCGGCAAGCAGCCGATCCGTTTCCGCAGGAACGCCGGGCGGTAAGCCCGGCGAGGGGACGCGGCAGCGCTGCCAGGTGGCGCGCAGCACCTTGGTCACTGCCGCCTTGATGCGGAGGAGCAGCTGTCCTACGTCGATGCTGGCGAAGCCGCTGCCGCGAAGCAGGCGGGGCTGACCTTGGCGGCGCTGCAGGCGTCGCAGATGGCAGTCGAGCAAGCGTCGGCATCGCTGTGAGCGTGCCGTGCTGGGCTGTTACAATTCACCCCATGGCGGAGTGCAAATCGAGTTGGGTATGATCTGGACACGGTGAGAAGTTGCGCCGCGGGACCGGGACTGCCGATGCCCCGCAATCCATCGTCACCTCCTGCAGCCAGGACCATCATCGCTGTTACAATTCACCCTCTGGCAGCCTGCAAATCGAATTGGCTATGATGACTGCACGTTGAGAAGTTGGGTCGAGCGTCGCCCTCGGGCGCGGAAGCGCGCAACATCGCTAGCGCCAGGCTGTTTTTCCAGGTTGCCAAAGCGCCGCGTTGCCAGCCTCACGAGGCGACATTCCACCACCATCGATTTCAGCAGGTGCGCATGCCCCAGGCCCCATGGTCTGCGAGCGCCGTTGAGGCGCGCGCGGTCGCCTCCCTGCTGCCCTATGCCGGCAATGCGCGCACGCATTCCGACGATCAGGTGGCGCAGATCGCCGCCAGCATCCTGGAGTTCGGCTTCGTGGCGCCGGTGCTGGTCGATGAGCACGGCGAGGTCATTGCCGGCCATGGCCGGCTGCAAGCCGCCATATCCCTGGGCCTGGAGACGGTCCCCACTATCACTCGCGCCGGCCTGACCGATGCGCAGAAGGCCGCTTACCGCCTGGCCGACAATCGCATTGCGCTGAACGCCGGCTGGGACGAGGCGATGCTCGCTGCCGAGGTGGCCAAGCTGCAGGAGATGGGCGGCCTCGATCTGGCGCTGACTGGCTTCGATGCCGGTGAGCTCGATCGGCTGCTGGCCGGCATGGAGCCGGTGGCAACGGACCCTGGCAACGGAGCCCTTGCCAGCCTGGCCGTTGCCAGCACCGACGCCCCTGGCAACGAGGCATCGGCCGAGGATCCTGCGGACGCCGATCCGGAGCCACCGCGCCAGGCCGTCACCCGCCCCGGCGACCTCTGGCTGCTGGGCGAGCATCGCCTGCTCTGCGGCGACAGCACCGATGCTGCCAGCGTGGCGCGCGTCATGGGCGAGGACCGCGCCGTGCTCCTGTTCACCAGCCCGCCCTA
>JAPLOK010000223.1 GCA_026400775.1 Alphaproteobacteria bacterium
GCTCCAGTTCGGTGATGCGGGCGCGCAGGTCATCGCCGCCATTGCGCGCATCGCGCTGCCCATCAGATGCAGGGCCAGCGGGCGCGGGCCGCGGCGGAGCATGGGCTGCGTCATGGCCCGGCAAGCGCAGCGGGTAGACCCGCCCCTGGGCGCGCCAGAAGGCGGCGGCCAGCGCGACGGAGGTCGCCCAGGCCTCCGCCAGTTCCGGGTCGGCGGCCAGCGCTGCAAGCTCGCTCTGCCAGAGGGTGATCCAATCCTCGGCCAGTTGCGACAGATCGGGCGGTTCTTGCATTCATTCCCATGGTTCTTTGCGCGCCCGTTCATACCGCACAAAGACGGGGCATGACACGGGTGCAGTGCAACGTGCTAAGCTTTTCGCCAATCAAGGCGAGGACCAGGCGCATGGCGCAACCCAAGCAAGCGACGGAAACCACCGCTGACGACGCCGCGACACAGCCTGTCGTGATCAAGAAATACGCCAACCGGCGCCTCTACAACACGGAAAGCAGCAGCTACGTCACGCTCGAAGATCTCGCGCAGATGATCCGCAATGGCCGCGACTTCGTTGTCTATGACGCGAAAAACGGTGAGGACATCACCCGCTCCGTGCTGACGCAGATCATTGTCGAGGAAGAGGCCAAGGGCAAAAGCCTGCTGCCCGAAAGCTTCCTGCGGCAGTTGATCGGCTTCTATGGCGACCAGATGGGCGGTCTGGTTCCACGCTACCTCGAAGTGACCATGGGCGCCTTCCAGACCCAGCATGAGAAGTTCCGCGCCCAGATGCAGACGGCGATGGGCGGCTTCAATCCCTTTGACCTGGCCGAGATGGGCCGCAACAACATGGCGGTGATGGAGCGCGCCATGGGCTTCATGAACCCCTTCCAGCCACGCAGCAATGAAGTGGAGGCGCTGCGCGCCGAGATCGAGCAGCTGCGGGCGGAACTGGCGAAGGCGCGCAAGGGTTAGTCAACCGGTCTGGTTTTTCCGCTAGGCTCCACGGCGATGCCGCCGATTCGCATCCTCCCCGACACCACCGCCAACCGCATCGCCGCCGGCGAGGTGGTGGAACGCCCTGCCGCGGTCGTGAAGGAACTGGCCGAGAACGCACTGGATGCCGGCGCGCGGCGCATCGCCGTCACGCTGGAGGATGGCGGCACCACGCGCATCGTCGTGGAGGATGACGGCATCGGCATGTCGGCGGCCGACCTGGCCTTGGCGGTGCAGCGCCACGCCACCTCCAAGTTGCCCGATGAAGCCACGCTGTTTGCCATCACCACGCTCGGCTTTCGCGGCGAGGCGCTGCCTTCCATCGGCGCGGTGGCGCGGCTGACCATCACCTCACGGCAGGCTTCGGGCGATGCGCACAGCATCTTGGTCGAAGGCGGCAGGGTTGGCATGCCGCGCCCGGCTTCCGGTGCGCCCGGCACGCGCGTGGAAGTGGCCGACCTGTTCTTCGCCACGCCCGCGCGCCGCAAATTCCTGCGCACGCCGCGGGCGGAAGCCGAACACGCGATCGAAGCGCTGCGCCGCCTCGCGCTCGCCTGGCCGGAAGTGGCGTTCCGCTGCACCTCCGATGGACGCGTGGCGCTGGATGTGTCGGCGCAGGCGCGCGATGCGCGCATCCGCGCCGTGCTGGGTGCTGAATTTGCGACCCATTCCCTGCCCGTGCTGCGTGAGGGGCAGCCCACCATCGCCGGCCTGATAGGCCAGCCCGCCTTTCACCGCGCCACCGCCAGCGAACAGCATCTGGTGGTCAACCGCCGCCCCGTCCGCGACCCGCTGCTGCGCGCCGCCTTGCGCGTGGCTTATCGCGACGTGATGGAATCCGGCCGGCACCCGGTCGCGGCGCTGTACCTGGATATCGCGCCCGATCTGCTGGATGTGAATGTGCACCCGATGAAGACCGAGCTGCGCTTTCGCGATGCCGGCATCGTGCGCGGGGCGATGATCAACGCGCTGCGCGCCGCGCTGGGTGTGACCGCCACGACCGTCGCCACGCCGTCCTGGCGACCGTCATGGCAGGCGGCCGTGCCCGCCCCGATGCCCGCCAGCTACGCCGCGCGCGGCTTCGCGGAGGCCGTGCTGGACCTGCTGCCGCCGACCGCCCCCGCCGCCGCGCCGGCCGCGCTGCCCATGGGTTTCACGGCCCTGCCCGAGGCCGGGCCGCTTGGCCGGCCGATCGCTCAGATGCTGGAATGCTACATTCTGGCCGAAGCGCCGGATGGCGCGCTGGTGCTGGTGGACCAGCACGCCGCGCATGAACGGCTGACACACGAAAAACTCGCGGCCCAACTGGTCGATGGCGGCGTGCGCGCGCAGCCGCTGCTGATTCCCGCGGTGGTGGAATTGCCAGGCGCGGATGCCGCGCGGCTGCTGGATGCGGCACCCGATCTGGCACGGCTGGGTCTGGAGATCGAAGCATTCGGCGGCGCGCTGCTGGTGCGCGCCATCCCCGCCCTGCTGGGCCTGGCGGACCCCGCGCCCATCCTGCGCGACCTTGCGGCCGAGATCGCCGAATGGGGCGCCGCCACCGCGCTGGATGCGCGGCTGGATGCGGCGGTGGCGCGGCTGGCCTGCCATGGCAGCATCCGCTCCGGCCGGCGGCTGACGCTGCCCGAGATGGATGCCCTGCTGCGCGCGATGGAAGCCACCCCGCGCGCAGCCACATGCAGCCATGGCCGACCCACCTTCATCCGGCTGGACCGGGCCGGTTTCGCGCGGATGTTTGGCCGCGCGTGACGCGTATCCCCGGCTACTGCAACCGCCGCGACAGCGACACCGCATAGCTGCCCGCGCGCACCGCCAACGTCGGGTCGTCGCTGAAGGTCACGCCCGGTTCCTGGTCCAGCACCATGAAGCTGACGGGATCGCAGGCGCCACCAGGGCCGGGTTCCACCGCCGTGACCATCAGGCGACCCACGGTGGTGCGTGGCCGGTCCGCCGGCCAGGCGATGGTTGGGTTGTTCACGTCATCACCCGCGGCCGGGAATTGCAGCACCATGTCGAACTCCACCGGGCCGCGGCCGACACGCGCACGCAGTTCATCGGCCAGGAAATTCGGACCCAGCGTGCGCACCTGCTCGTCGGTCAGCCGCTCCACGCCGGCGCGCGGCTCGAAGGACCAGCGCGCGATGCGCACCTGCCCATCCTGGCCGCGGAAGCGGAAGGCGTTCACTCCCCAATAGGGCGTGGTGGCGAAGCTCGCGGGCGGCGCCATGCTGGCTAGCCACCGGCCTTGCAGCGTCACCGCCGGATTGGCCGCGACGAAGGCGTCGATCGCCTGTTGGTTGGGCCGGCCGGTCGCAGGGTCAGGGCGGCGCACGGCGAGGTTCTGCACGAACACCTCGGGCGTGGGCGAGCCGAAGATCGGCGCAGAGATATTGGCCATTTCCCAGACGTCACCCGCCTGGGTCTCGAAGCGGATCGACAGGCCCCGCGTGCTGCGCGCGACATCGGACGCACCCTGCGGGTTGGGCCCGGCGACACCGAAGCGGATCAATGTGTTCACGCGCTGGCCGCTGAAGGTGGGCGCGACTGACAGCCGCGTACCGTCCGGCGTCGCTGTGAAATGACCAGTCGCGCAGTAGCCCTTGGGATGCGAGGGGCGGCTCGTGCGGATCGGGCCGAGCACGCCCTCGAAGGCGTTGACCAATTCTTCTGGACTCGGCTGGGCCTGCGCGGGCGCTGCGGCAAGCATGGTCGTGGCCAGCAGGGCGGCCAGGGTCAGATGCGTCTTCACGTTGAACTCTCCTTGGATGCGTCGAAGGTTCGCAGCAGTCTGGCCGCAGGTTACGCGCGCTCAGTCTGCCTGGATACCGCCTTCACGCACAATGTCAGTCCAATGACGACGGTCGCGGATGATGCTGGCATCCACCACCGCGCCCGGCGCAAAAGCGGGGAAGGTGCCCAGCGAGGTAACCACCTGAGGGATATCGGTGTTGGTGAAGACATGGCGCAACCCGTCCTCGAGCACCTGGCGGATGGGCTCGGGCGTGGCCTTGGGCGCCACCACGGCCTGCCAGCTTTCGAATTCCGCGCCGCGGAAGCCGGCCTCGCCGATCGTCTGCACATCGGGCAGTTGCGGGTGGCGCTGGTGCGAGGTCATGGCGATGACGCGAATACGCCCTGCCTCATGCGCGCCGCGCATCAGGCCATAGCCGTCGATCATCATCTGAACGCGGCCGCCGAGCAGGTCCTGAAGCGCAGGCGCGCTGCCGCGATAGGGGACATGCACGATATCCACCCGCGCGGTGCGCTTGAACTGCTCAAAGGCCAGATGCGGCACGCCGCCGGAGCCGCCCGAGGCCATGTTCAGCGTGCCGGGCCGGGCGCGCGCCATCTCGACCAATTCAGCCAATGTGCGCGCGGGGAAATCGGCCGGCACGGCAACCGCGAGCGGACCCAGCGTGGTCTGCGCCACGCCCGCGAAATCGCGCGTGGTGTCAAAGGGCAGGTTCGGGAACAGCGCATGCGTAATGGCCAGGTTGCCGACATTGCCGATGAACAGCGTGTAGCCATCAGGCGCTGACTTCGCGACGTGGTCCATCGCGATATTGCCGTTGTTGCCGGCGCGGTTGTCGATGACGACCGGCTGGCCCAGGCGGTCCTGCAGGCGAGCCATGATCGGGCGCGCCAGCGTGTCCACGCCGCCACCGGCGGGAAAGCCCACCACCACGCGGATGGGGCGGGCGGGGAAGCCCTGGGCGAAGGCGGGCAGCGACAGGGCAAGGGGTGCGGTCAGCAGGCCACGGCGGGTCGCGCGCATCTTGGTTCCTCCCGTTTGGCGGAAGCGTGGCAATCCGCGTGGGTCGGCGTCAACGCAATTCGGCAGGCCCGCAGGAGACGACGGTGGCCTCGCGCAGGATCTCAGGCGTGGGCGGCAGGGCTGCAAACCAGCGGGCACGCGGGATTGCCCCGGCATCCAGCCGCCGGGTCTCGCCAGGGGCCAAGGCGTGGCGGGTGAAGTGCTGCGTGCCGGCCAGATCTAGGCTGAGCGTGACCGCCATGGGACGCACGCCAGGGTTGGTCAGTTCGACCGCGGCGGACCATGCATCCCCGCGTGGCTCGAGGCTGAAATGCCCGGCGCGCAGCAGCGGCGTGTGCGGCGCCAGGCAGTCCAGGGTAGTGATGGCCGCTGCGGCCGACTGCGCGGCGGCCAGCAGCATCAGCGTGGTCAGGCGCATCGGCTGATCCTCCCGTGCGGAGCATGGCGGCGATAGGCAGGCAATCTCAACCCTTCGGCAGGCGCAGGATGAAGCGCGCGCCCAACACGCGACCCTCCGCGTCACGGCGGTTGTCGGCGCTGATGCGGCCGCGCAACCCCTCAACGATCTGCTTCGAGATCGACAGGCCCAGGCCCGAATGCTGACCGAAGCGCTCGCCGCGCGGGCGTTCCGAATAGAAGCGCTCGAAGATGCCGTCGAGCTTGGCCTCGGGGATGCCCGGGCCTTCATCCTCGACGGAGAGTTCCACCACATCGCCCACCGCGCGGCCACGCAGCCAGACCTGGCCACGCGCGGGGCTGAAGCTGATCGCATTGCCGATCAGGTTGCGGAACACCTGCACCAGCCGGTCCTCTACGCCGAGCGCCACCAGCGGGCCCTCGGGCAGTTCCGGCACCAGGATGGCGTCATCCTCCTCGCGCGTGGTGTTGTGCATCTCGGCCAGGATCGAGAGCATCTGGCCCACATCCACAGGCTCGGCGATGTTGCGCGACAGTTCCGCATCCACGCGCGAACTGTCGGCGATGTCGCCGATCAGCCGGTCCATGCGCACCACGTCATTGGCGATGATCGCCAGCAGGCGCTTCTGCTGCGCTGGTTCCTCGACGCGGCGCAACGTCTCGATCGCGCTGCGCACGCTGGTCAGCGGGTTCTTCAGTTCATGCGCGACATCGGCTGCGAAGCGCTCATTGGCGTCGATGCGCGCCCAGAGCGCACGCGCGGCGCGTTGCAGGTCGCGCGCCAGAATACCGATCTCGTCGCGCCGCGTCATCAGGTCATCGGGCACCGAGCCGCCGCGGCCCTTGCCCTCGCGCATGGCGCCCGCCGCCGTGGCCAGCCGCAGGATGGGCTGTGCCATGGTCTGCGCGAGATACAACGACAAGGCCAGGGTCAGCAGCAGCGCCAGCGTGAACAGGCCCAGGACGGAAATGCGGATCTCGAAGAGCCGCTGGTCCACCTCCCGCGCCTCGCGCGTCAGCAGCAGGATGCCCACCGCCTGGCTGCCGCGCCGCGCCGGTTCGGCCACCGAGATCAGCAGCCGCCCATCCGGCGTGCGGCGGATATAGGGTGTCACGCCGCCTTCCAGCGCCAGGCGCAATTCCTCGCGCCGATCAGGCCCCAGCGCGGGCGTCCAGTCGAAGCTGTCGGCATCCGTCGCGGTGTCCACCACGACAGGTGTACGCGCCTGCCGCGGCGGTTCGGTCACCACAGCGCCGCCCGGCCCCTCGCGCACGCGGCTATCGGCGACCACCAGCCCGGCCGTATCAAAGATGCGCGCCTGGGTATTGGGCGAGGGTTCGACCAACCGGCGCAGCAATGGCCGCGCGGCTTCGGGCACCAGCACGGCGCGGTCATTTTCGATACGCACCGCCGCTTCACCAATCGCGCCGGCGTAGATGCGCGCCTGGGTGCGCATCGCCTCCACATCGCCGGCCAGCAGGCCGTTCTGGTACTGGTCCAGGTAGAGCAGTGCCGCGGCCAGCAGCGCCGGCGGCAGCGCGTTCAGCAGCAGGATGCGCCGCAGCAGCGGGCTGACCCAGCGCCGGCGGCGCCGCTTCGGTTCGGTGGATCCGGTCCGCAAGCCGCCATCGGGCATGGCTCAGGCGCCCTGCGGCGGCATCAGCGGCGCGTTCCCAGCACGATCTGGCCGGCGATGCCTCGGGCGACGCATTCCTGCAGCCGCGCCAGCTGTGCGACGCGCTCCTCGCGCGGGGCGCGTTCCAGATCCAGACCGTCATAGTCAGCCCATTGCCGCATCCAGTCCCAGCGGCGCAGCAGCGCGATACCCTCCGCTGCGGCGGCCAGGCGGATGGCGTCGCGGTAGCGGTCGATATCGGCATTGGCGCGCATGAAGCGGCTGAATTGCGGGTCCATCAGCATCACATCGGCATGGGCGCGCAGGCGGGCGATGCCCTCGCTCAGCTTGTCGGTGAATTCGCCGGGGTCGAGGTTGCGCGCGGCCTCGACGGTGCCGGTCTGCCAGATGACGAGGTGCGGGCGCAGGGCGGGCATCTCGCGCTCGATCAGCGCCAGCACCTCGGCGGCGGATGCACCGCGGCGGCCGCGCGATTCCACGCGCACCACCAGGCCCGGATAGCGTTCTCCGAGTGCCGCGGCGATGCGCGCGTGATACGGCGCGGTACCCAGCGCAGCAGGCTCGGCGCTGGCCGAGCCACCGACCAGAACACGCAACTCACGCGCCTCGATCGCGGCACGGCTGCGCGGCAGGGAGGTGCCATCAAGCATCTCCGCCGGCACGATGCAGGGATTGGCCACGGCGATACCGCAACACGCCAGCAGCAGCAGGAATGCGCGCATGAGCATGGCCTAAGCCGTATCCGGCTGGGCGCGTCCGGGCAAGGGCTGAGTGGCCTCGCGCCCGCTGCGCAGCTTCAGCCCGTACCAGCCCGAAACGTAGGCGGTGGCCAGCAGCACGGCGAAACCGGCCATGTTGACCGCCGCCTGCATTGGCAGCGCATCCGACTTCTCGAGCGCCACCCGCCCCAGGAAAGAGAGGAAAATGCCGATACAGAACACGGGCAGCGCCTGCTGGCCCATCAGCACGAAGGGCCGCGCGCCGGCACCTTGCAACCAGGCGGCGGTCTTGGGCACGAAGCAGGCAACGAGGTAGGCACCGGCCAGGATCGAGAGCAGCCGCAGCGGGTGCAGGCCGGATTTGTCCACGCTGTCGATCAAGGCCCACCAGGGGCCGGGCAGTTGCTGGAGCCATGCCGGTGCGTGCCAGGCGGCCAGCATGCCGAAGGCCGCTGGCAGCAGGAAGGCGAGGCAGGCGGCCATCAGCCAGCGGCTTCGCGGCAGCCGCAAAGGCTGCGCGCCTGGCGGCGCATAGCCGATCGCCACCCCGCAGAAGAACAGCAATTGCCAGGCCAGCGGGTTGAAGAACCAGCCACCGCCATGCAGCGAGGGCAGGTTCAACCCCGCCAGCCGCACCAGCGCATAGGCTGCAATCGACAGCCCGAGCATACAGCAGCACGATGTAGAGCGGCAGGATGTTCAGGAAGTTCGGCTGGAAGACCAGCAGCAGCGCCCAGAACAGCGCCTGGTAGGGGTCGTTGCTGAAGGGGTCGAGCAGCAATTCGTCGAGATAGACCGAACGGTCCAGCGCCGCCGCAGAATAACCCACCTGCGCGGTGAAGACGACCAGCAGGAAGATATGCGCGACATACAGCGTGCCCACCCGGCTGACCACGCGAGAGGCGGCGAAGAACCACCCCTCGCGCTCCATCAGCCGGCCATAGGCGATGCCGCCCGCGTAGCCGGCCAGGAATACGAAGACCTCGGTGGCGTCGGCGAAGGAATAGTTGCGCGTGGTCAGCAGGCCCAGCCAATTGCCGGGCACATGGTTGATGAAGATGAACCACAGCGCGATGCCGCGAAACACATCGGCGCGCAGGTCCCGCGCGGAGCGGATCAGATGCTGCATGCCTGGGCCATAGCATGCTTGCGCCGTGCTCGCGTGTGACGCATGGGTTATCCATGGACAAGGCCGATGAACTGGTGGCGCGCGGCGCCGACCGCCACCGCCAGGGGCGCATCGAGGAGGCGGAAAGCCTCTACCGGCGCGGCTTGCGGCTGAACCCCAATCATCCCGATGCGCTGAACCTTCTGGGCGTGGCGCTGCGCCAGCGCGGGCGGTTGACGGAAGCCTTGCCGCTGGCCGCGCGGGCGGCGGCGCTGCTGCCAGGAGCGGCCAATGTGCAAGCCAATTACGGTGCAGCGCTGGCCGAGGCCGGCCAACTGCCCGAGGCGATCGCACGCATGCAGGCCGCACTGAACATGGCCCCCGATGACGCGATGACCTGGCGCAATCTGGGCCAGGCGATGATGGCCGGCGGTGCGGCGGCGGCCGCGCTCGGCCCGCTGGACCGGGCCGTTGCGCTGGCGCCCACGGCACCAGAAGCCTGGCTGGCACTGGCCCATGCGCGGCGCGAATCGGGTGACGCTCCGGGCGCGCGGGTCGCGGCGCAGCGCGTGCTGGAGCTGGCGCGCCGTGCGCCGGCGCTGGCCGAGAATGCGCGCTTCCTGCTGGCAGCACTGGGCGAGGGCACCGCGCCCGATCGGGCACCCGCCGGCTATGTGCGCGAACTGTTCGACCAATTCGCGCCGCGCTTCGACGCGGAGTTGGAAGGCGCGCTGCACTACCGCACCCCTGCCCTGCTGGCCGAAGCGCTGCGCCAGGTGGGGGCGGCCGGCGCGGTGCTGGATCTGGGCTGCGGCACCGGGCTGTCAGGGGTTGCGCTCAAGCCGCTGGCGCGGCGGCTGGAGGGCGTGGACCTCTCACCGCGCATGCTCGATGCGGCCCGCGTGCGCGGCGTCTATGACGCGCTGCATGAAGCGGATTTGCTGGCCTTCCTGCCGCGCCGCCGCGCCGCCTGGGAGGTGATCGCGGCGGCCGATGTGCTGAACTACCTGGGCGACCTGGCGCCAGCCTTGGCCGCGATGCGCCTCGCGCTGAAACCCGGCGGGACCGTCGCCTTCAGCATCGAGAGCGGCGACACCGCCCCATTCGCGCTGGGCGAGGGGCTGCGCTTTCGCCACGCGCCGGCGCATGTCGCAGGCTTGGCCGAGGGGGCGGGATTTGCGGTGCTGGCCAATACCCGCTGCACCCTGCGGGAGGAAAAAGGCACGCCCGTGGCCGGCGCGCTGCTGGTCCTGCGATAGGCCCAGCAAAACCATCACTTGAAATGCCGGCCGATCCGGGCCATTTGGCCAGATGAACGCGATGTAAGAATCGTGCTCGCAACCCACCCGAGAGGAACCTTGAGGCTCCCATGACCGAAGAAGAGCGCCGCATCATCACCGAATATGTGCAGCGCGTGTCAGGCGCAGCACAGCCCGCACCCGCCGCTGCCAGCCCGTGGGGCGGCCGCGCGCCGAGCGTCCAGCCGGCCCAGCCGCCGCTGCCGCCCGTGGACCGCGACGCCGATGCGCTGATCACCCAGCTCTTCGCGCAGCGCCCCGAGGCGCGGTTCCGCATCACGCAGACCGCGTTCGTGCAGGAACACGCGCTGGTGGCGGCCAATAACCGCATCCAGGAACTGGAGTGGGAACTGGAAAACGCGTCGCGCCAGACGCAGGCGGCCAACAAC
>JAPLOK010000421.1 GCA_026400775.1 Alphaproteobacteria bacterium
GGCCTTCTGGCTGGGCGCGGCCACCATGCTGGCCGGCGGCTTCGTGGCCGGCATCCGTGCGGGCTTCACCTACAACACCTTCCCGCTGATGGACGGCGCGCTGGTGCCCGCGGGCTATCTGGACCTGCAGCCCTGGTGGCGGAACCTGACGGCGAATATCGCCGCCGTGCAGTTCAACCACCGGGTATTGGCCACGGCCACGTTGGCCGCGGCGCTGTGGGTGGCCTGGTCGGCGCGGCGTCTGGCGGGCCCCGCGCGGCTGCTGGCCTGGGGCTTCGCCGCCTCGATCGGCCTGCAATACGGGCTGGGCATTCTCACGCTGATCCATGTGGTGCCGGTGGGGCTGGGCACGCTGCACCAGGCGGTGGCGGTGCTGGTCCTGACCATGGGCCTGCTGGCGCTGCACCGGCTGCGGCAACCGGCATGAGCAGCGCGGACAGCATCGCCGACCTGTCCATGCTGGACGCATTGCCGCTGGCCATCATCGTGTTCGACGGCCAGGACCGCATGGTGCTGGCCAACCAGCGCATGCTGGCGATGGTGGGGGTGGAGAACCGGCGCCTCGCACCCGGCATCACGCTCGCGGAAGTGGTGCGCCTCTTCGCGCTGCGCGGCATGTATGGCTCCGGCGACCCCGAGCAGCAGATCGCCGATATTCTGGCGCTCGACCGCAGCCGCCCCTTCCGCCGCATGCTGCGCCATGCCGATGGCACGACGCAGGAAATGCGCGTGCAGCCCCTGCCCGGCGGCGGCTTCATGGACTGCCTGCTCGATGTCTCGCACCTGGCCGGGCCGATGCAGGCCGCCATGGCCGCTCTGCGCAACCTCGAGACCCTGTTCGAGACGCTGGGCATCGGCGTGGCACTCTATGACCGCCATGAGAAGCTGCTGCTGCGCAACACCCAATACGCGCAGCTGATCGGTCTGCCCGCCAGCCGCGTGAACCCCGGCATGAACGCCGGGGAACTCTTTGGCCGCCTCGTCGAACATGGCGAGATGCAGGCCAGCGACGCCCACGACTGGCTCGAGGGCACGCGGCACGACGGCAATGAGGGCTCGGTCGTGCAGGACCGCAATCGGCCCAATGGCCGGACGATCCGCATCCGCCGCGCGCGCCTGACCGATGGCGCGCGTCTGGTCGAGGTCTCCGACGTCACCGCGCTGCGCGACGCGGAGGCCGATGCCCGCCGCCGCGCGACCCTGCTCGATGCCATTCTCTTGGCATTGCCGGTGGGCGTGCTGGTCTGGGGGGCGGACCACCGTGCGCGCTTCGTCAACGCCGCTTACAGCCGCATCATGGCCGACAGCCAGGTCACGATCGGCGAGCATATGACCGATGTCGCGCGCAGGCGGAGCGCGGCCGGCGAATTCGGCGACGCGCCGACAGATACGATGATCGAGGCGCTGCTGAGCGATACGCATCTGCCCCATGCCTTCGAACGTCGCCGGCCGAATGGCGACATCGTCTCGATCCGCCGCGAACCGCTGGCCGATGGCGGCCAGGTCAACGTGGTGAACGACATCACCGACCTGCACCGCGCGCGCGCCGAGGCGACGGCCCGCGCGGAGATGCTGAACATCATGCTCGAGAGCATGCAGCACGGCATCGTGCTCTATGGCGAGGATGGCCGGGTGCGCGCGGTCAACCGCCTGGCCCGAGAACTGTGCGGCCTGACGGAGGAGGAATTCCGCCCTGGCGCGTCTATGGCCGAGTTGCGCAACATCCAGATCGCGCGCGGCGAATATGGCGATGCGGAGCAGACCGCCGCCTTCCTCGCGCGCCGCCCCCATGCGCAATGGCACGGGCCGGACCGCTACATCCGCGCCCGGCCCAATGGCCAGGTGGTGGAATTCGTCACCCTGCCGGCCGCGGGCGGCGGCTTCGTGCGCACCTTCAGCGACATCACCGCCCTGCACACCGCCGAGGCCCATGCCGCGCAGCGCGCGGCGGTGCTGAACACCATGCTCGAGGGCATGCGGCACGGCATCGCCCTGTTCGACCAGACCGGCACGGTGCTCGCGGTCAACCGTCTGGCCTGCGAGATGTGCAACCTGACGGAGGAGGAATTTCGCCCTGGCGCGACCATGCACGGGCTTCGCGCCATCCAGATTGCGCGCGGCGAATACGGCGATGCGGAGCAGACCGCGGCCTTCCTGGCCCGCCGCCCGATGGCGCAATGGAGCGGCCCGGACCGCTATATCCGCGCCCGCCCCAATGGGCAGGTGGTCGAGGTGGTGACCGTGCCCGCCGAGGGCGGCGGCTTCGTGCGAACCTATACCGATGTCACCGCGCTGCATAAGGCCGAGGCCAGCGCCGCGCAGCGCGCCAGCACCGTCTCGGCCATGCTGGAGGGCATCCGCCACGGGCTGCTGATGTACGGCCCTGAAGCGCGGCTGATCGCGGCCAATTCGCTGGCCGAAAGCATGACCGGCGTGACCCGGCTGCGTGATCGCACCGGCATCACGCTGGCTGAGGTGCTGGCCGAGCAGCACGCCGGCGGCGGCTTGGGCCCCGACCCGGATGGCGCGGCCATCATGCGCTGGCACCAGGCCCTGGACCGCACGCGGTCGCATGTTGTCCGGCGCGCTTTGCCCGATGGTCGGGTCTTTGAGATGGTCAGCGACCCGACGCCAGATGGCGGCTTCATCATTGCCCTCAGCGACGTGACGCGCCTGGCCGAGGCCGAGGCCAAGGCCCAGCGGCGCAGCGAGGTGCTGGCCGCGATGCTGGAGAACATCCGGCACGGCGTTTGCCTGTTCGACGAGAATGAGCGCGTGCTCGCGACCAATGCGCGCTTCCAGCAGATCACCGGCATGCGTGCCGAAGCACTGGCGCCGGGCATGCCCTTCCGCGACTTCATGGCTGAGCTGCTGGCGATGGGCGAGTTCGGCGAGGGCAAGGCGGCGGCCGCCACCGCCGCCGAGCGCCTGGCGCG
Organism: Alphaproteobacteria bacterium; assembly: GCA_026400775.1. Classification (GTDB taxonomy): domain Bacteria; phylum Pseudomonadota; class Alphaproteobacteria; order Acetobacterales; family Acetobacteraceae; genus Rhodovarius. Next base: position 2,937 of record JAPLOK010000421.1, read on the forward strand.
CGACCGGCTGCAGCCCTGGCGCACCCTGCGCCAACGCCCAGGCGGCGGCTGGCTGGAGATCGTCTCCGACCCTATCCCCGGCGGCGGGTTCGTGCTGGCCTTTACCGATGTGACCGAGGAGCACGAAGCGCGCGCCGCACTCGACGCCGCCCGCCGCCAGGCCGAAGCCGCGAGTGCCGCCAAGTCCCGCTTCCTGGCCACCATGAGCCACGAGCTGCGCACGCCGCTGACGCTGATCAACGACATCCTGGATGTCGCCAGCGCCGAGGCTGGCGGGGTTTCGGTGCGCGAGGAACGCGTGGAACTCGCCCCGCTGATGGCCGAGGTGCTGCGCGTCATGCAGGCGGCCGGCAATGCCTCGGGCGTGCGGCTGATGCTGGATCCGGCCCCCGGCCTGCCCGATCTGCGCGCCGATGGCATGCGGCTGCGCCAGGTGCTGCTGAACCTGCTCTCCAACGCGGTGAAGTTCACGCTCTCCGGCGGCGAGGTGCTGCTGTCGGGCCGCGCGCTGGAGGATGGCGGCCTGGAGATCGAGGTGCGCGACAACGGCATCGGCATGCCCGAGGCCGATATCCCGCGCGCATTCGAACCCTTCAGCCAGCTCGATTCCGGTGCGGCCCGGAAGTTCGAGGGCTCTGGCATCGGCCTCTCCCTCTCGCGTGCGCTGGCCGAGGCGCAGGGGGCGAGCCTGTCGCTCCGCTCGCGCCCCGGCGAGGGCACGCGCGCCATCCTGCGCTTCCCCGCCGAGCGCCTCTATCAGATCGAACGGACCGCCAAATGACCGATGCCCTGACCACCACCGACGCGCTGTTCCATGACGCGCTGGAGCTGGACGCGGCGGGGCGGCTGCTGGCCGGCGCGCTGGCCGACTGCGATGATGGCGAGCTGTTCCTCGAATACCGCGAGAGCGAGGCGATCAGCCTCGATGACGGGCGCATCCGTTCGGCCAGCTTCGACACCAATCGCGGCTTCGGCCTGCGTGCCGTGGCTGGCGAGGCGGTGGGCTATGCGCATGCCGGCGAGATCTCGGAGGCCGCGATCCGCCGTGCGGCCGAAGCCGTCTCGGCCGCGCGCGCGGGGCATTCGGGCGTGGTGGCGGAGCCGCCGCGCGCCACCAACCTGCGCCTCTACGCCGATGCCAACCCGTTGAACGAGATGAGCTTCGAGGCCAAGACCGCGCTGCTGATGGAACTGGACGCCTATGCGCGTGCGAAGGATGCGCGCGTGCGGCAGGTCAGCGCGTCGATCACCGGCGAGTGGCAGGCGGTGCAGATCATCCGCGCCGATGGCGTGCGCGTGGCCGATCTGCGGCCGCTGGTGCGGATGAATGTGCAGGTCGTGGTCGAGGTGGATGGCAGGCGGGAAAGTGGAAGTTTCGGCACCGGCGGGCGGTTCGGCTATGGGCGCGTTCTCTCGCGCGAAGCCTGGCAGGCTGGCGTGGATGAGGCGCTGCGCCAGGCGCTGGTCAATCTCGATGCGCGGCCAGCGCCGGCGGGCGAGATGGAGGTGGTGCTGGGGCCTGGCTGGCCCGGCATCCTGCTGCATGAGGCGATCGGGCACGGGCTGGAAGGCGACTTCAACCGCAAGCAGACCAGCGCCTTTGCCGGGCTGCTGGGGCAGCGGATTGCAGCACCTGGTGTCACGGTGGTGGATGACGGCACCATCCCCGACCGGCGCGGCTCGATCACCGTGGATGACGAGGGAACACCGTCAGGCCGCATGGTGATGATCGAGGACGGCATCCTGAAGGGCTTCATCCAGGACCGGCAGAATGCGCGGCTGATGGGCGTGGCACCCACCGGCAATGGCCGCCGCCAATCCCATGCGCATGCGCCGATGCCGCGCATGACCAACACCATCATGCTGGGCGGCGAATATGCGCCCGATGAGATCATCCGCAGCGTCAAGCGCGGGCTCTATGCGGTGAATTTCGGCGGCGGGCAGGTGGATATCACCAGCGGGAAATTCGTGTTCTCCGGCTCGGAAGCCTATCTCATCGAGGATGGGCGCATCACCGCGCCGGTGAAGGGTGCCACGCTGATCGGCAATGGCCCCGATGCGCTGACCAAGGTGACCATGGTGGGCAATGACAGCGGCATGGACCCTGGCATCGGCACCTGCGGCAAGAATGGCCAGGGCGTGCCGGTGGGCGTGGGGCAGCCGACGCTGAAGATGATGGGGCTGACCATCGGGGGCACGGCCGTGTGAAGCTGGTCAAGGGCTGGGCGCCCGGCGTCATCGGTGGCGTCGCGGCGCTGCATGCCCTTCACTATGCGGACAGCCATGGTTTCGGCGCGTTTTTCGAAGCCAAGGTGGCGCGCGAATTGGGTGAGTTCCTGCAAAGGATGGACCCGGCGCGGGACTTCTTTCGTGCAGCGATGGCGCAGGATGGGCGCGTACTTGGCTCCATCGCGCTGGACACGCAGGACATGCCAGGCGTTGCGCATCTGCGCTGGTTCATCCTGGATGCATCGCTGCGCGGGCAGGGGCTGGGGCGTGCCTGGCTCGTGGCTGCGCTCGCCGCCGCGCGGCGTGCGGGTTTCACGCGCTGCATGCTCTGGACGCTGGATGGGCTCGATGCGGCGGCCGCGCTCTACGCGCGCGAGGGTTTCGTGGAGGCCGAGCGTGTTGTCGCGACGCAATGGGGGCGCACCGCGACGGAATTGCGTTTGGAAGCGGCGCTGGTACCAATGTGATGGCGCCGGATTTGCCAAGCCATCTGGGTTCTTTCAGTCTCGCAGCACGGCAACGGAGCCCCGCATGGACGACATCTGCGTTCCCATCGTCTTCACCGAATACAAGATCGCCGTGCCGCAGGCGAAGGTGGATCTGCCCAAATTCATGAACGACTGGGGCGTGCCGGACATCACGACGCCGGCCAAGCTCGAGGATTTGGGCCATGCCGGCTGCATGTTCATTCAGGGCGCCACGGGGCTCACGCGGTATTGGGAATATGGCCGCTATGACGCGGCGGCAAAGGGGCTGACACGCGGCACATCCATCCCTGATGTCACCATCGATGGCCTGGGTGATGTGCGCCCCGCCAGCCTGAAGACGGCGCTGCATGCCGTGTCCGCCAAATCGGGGCAGGGGGGCGTGATCAGCGCGGCGTGGATTCCGGTACCTGGCAAGTTCAAGGCGATGCAGGACTACGCGGATAAGCGCATGCGGGAGAACAGCATGGCCTCACGCGCGCCCTATGCGCTTACCAGCAATTCCTGCCTGCACTTCATGAAGGGTGTGATGGAGGCGGCCGGCCTGTCGACGCCATTGCTGGTGGACCCTCGGCCGGTGTCCTACATCGCGGAAATCCGCGGCAGCTTCACGCCGCTGGACTACAATCCACGGTCACGCGAACTCAAGCGGGGCGGCAAGAAATTCGGCTGAAGGTCGGCATCAGGCGGCTGGCATGCGCCCGGTAGCGCGCTTCCACAACCCATGCACGAAAAACACCAGGCAGCCCAGCAGGAAGGGCCCCACCCAGACCGGCCGTTCCAGCAGCGGCAGGAAGAACCAGTCCCACAGGCCGGGCGCGATGTTGCGTTGCACGCCCGCCTGCAATGTCGGGATAAAGCCGCTATCCCAGGTGAAGATCAGCTGGCCCAGCGGCTGGCCGAAACTGAAGGCGAAGCCCAGCGCGAAGGCGATGGCGATCAGCACCCAACCCAGTATCCTCATGCGAACAGCCGCTCACCCTCCAGGCCCTGGTACATCCCGGCCACCCATTCGCCATAGCCGTTCCAGATCGTGGTGGGAACGCGCTCATTGCTGCCCAGCAGGCGTTCGGTGGCCTGTGACCAGCGCGGGTGGGCGACGGCGGGGTTCACATTCGCCCAGAAGCCGTATTCCTGCGGCTGCACCGTGCCCCAGAAGGTGGCCGGGCGCTGTTCCTGCACGGTGATGCGCACGATCGACTTGCCGGATTTGAACCCGTATTTCCAAGGAAACACCACGCGCAGCGGCCCGCCATTCTGCTGCGGCAAAGGCTGGCCATACATGCCGATGGGCATGAAGGTCAGGTCGTTCTGGGCCTCCGCTATGGTGCAGGCCTCCATATGCGGCCAGGGGAACCAGGTCTGGCGCAGGCCGGGCATGACCGCGGGCAGTTGCGCGGTCTGGAAGGCCAGGTAACGCGCGCTGCCCATGGGGCGCACCACATCCAGCAGCGCCTTCAGCGGAAAGCCGGTCCAGGGCACGGTCATCGCCCAGGCCTCGACGCAGCGCAGGCGGTAGATGCGCTCCTCTATCGGCATCAGGCGGATCAGGTCGTCGATCTCGAATTCGCGTGGGTTTTCCACGAGGCCATTCACCTGCAGGCGCCACGGCCGGCGTGGCATGCGCTGCGCATCGCGCCAGATGCCCTTGTGCGAGCCGAATTCGTAGAAATTGTTGTAGGTCGTGGCCTCGCGCTCGGCGGTCAGCGGCCGGCCGCCCTGGAAGCTCTCGTTCCGGGTATGCGCGGGCAGCGGTGGCGCGGCACCCATCTGCGCGGCGGCGGGGGCGGCCAGGATCGCGCTGGCCATCAAGGCGCGACGGCCAGTGACCAGCGCCTGCTGCGTGACCTGGTGTTCGGGCGCGTTCCAACCTGGGCGATGAATGATGGGCATTGGGTTCTCCGTTCAACGCAAGATGGGGGCGGGTGGGGTCGTGCGGGAGGGGGCAGTCCGGCCTTGCCGCGCGATGGCCCACATGGCGCAGGCGGACAGGCCCAGCATCAACGGCTCGGCCACCAACTGCGGCAGCGGGCCGTGGCGGAACATCAGCACCGTCGCATAGGAGCAGAACAGCCCCAGGCTGAAGGCGGGCAACGAGTTGCGCCCGATCATGGCCAGGGCAACCGCGGGCCAGCTGCGCACCCAGGCCGCGTCGCGCGGCACGAGGCGCACCGCCAGATAGGTCCAGGACAGCGCGTTCAACAGCCGCAGCGGCGCCAGCTGCTCCTTGCCGACCAGCGCATCGGGCAGCCAGGCGGTGGTGCTCATCACGATGCCGAGCAGGATCATCGACGCCGCCCCGGCCAGCAACAGCGGGTGACGGCCGATGGCGCGGCCTGTCGTCAGCACGCGGCGGCCGAAGAAGGCGCCCAGCATGAACAGCGCGATCCAGGAGAGCGGGTGGAAGGCGATGGTGGTGCCGCCCAGCGCCGGCACATCCGCCGGCACGAACTGTCCGGTCAGCCACATCGCGGCCGGCAGCAGCAGCGCCCATGCGCCGAAGCGGTCCGACAGCCATGAGAACACCGGCAATGCCAGCATGGCGTAGATGAACAGCGCCAGGATCCCCATGAAGGGCGGCGGCTGGTAGAGCGTGAGCGCGCCGGCCAGCAGCGCGTACCAGGGGTGCGCCGCGGCGAAGTCCCAGCCTGGTTCGCCGAACAGCCTGCAAGCGGCCGCGACCATGATCCCGAAGGCCAGGAAGACGATCACGTGGGTCCGCCACATCTTGGCGATGCGCGGCAGCAGGTCCCGCACCGCGCCGCCGAAACCGAGCTGCGCGCGCTTCCACAGGAACAGCGAACCGAGGCCAAAGCCCGACAGGAAGACGAATTGCTCCGAACTGTCCGAAGTGCCCCAGGCGGCATGGATGAACCAGGCGCCGGTCACACTGCCGAAGGCGTGGCTGAACATGATGGACAGCTGCATCCAGCCGCGCAGGGCATCCAGCGCGGCATCGCGGGCGGGCGGCTTCACAGCCGCGGTGCTTCGGCGCGGTGCAGCCACAGCAGGAGGCCGGCCACCGTCAGGGTGAAGCACGCCTCCTTGAACAGCATGGCGCCGTCATCATACGGGTCGATCCCGATCGGGCCGATCACATGCAGGAATATCGCGCCCGCCATGATGCCGGCCGACATGAAGGCGCCGTACCAGCGCGTGGGCTGGTTGATGACCAGGGTGGCTGCGATGATTTCAAGGATCGCGACTGTCCAGCGGATCGGCGCTTCATGCGCGGGCAGGCCCACCCAGTTGGCGATGGGCTGGAACACGCCCTGCACGCTGCCTTCCGCGCCGGTCAGCTTGAACTGTTCGTAGTACAGGAACTCCCAGGCGATCCAGCCGGCCGCGATCCAGGAGATGGCGGTGATGATGCGCGGGTCGATGCGGGTGGCGGCGGCCTGCATGGCAAGCTCCTGAGCGATTGTGCCAGGGCTTCGCGCGCCAGGCGGCTGGAGTTACGCCCGCGCTGGATGACGTTTCGTCAAGCTTTCGCGGGCACCGTCGGCGGATCTCGCACCGGCAGGTGGATCAGCGCGGCAAATGCCGCAGCCGCAATGGAGATGCTCCACATCAGGTCATAGCTGCCGGTGCGGTCGAAGATGAAGCCGCCCAGGAAGGCGCCGGTGAAGCCGCCGATCTGGTGGCCCAGAAACACTAGGCCGAAGATGGTGGCCAGCCATTGCGTGCCGAAGTTTCGCGCACACAGCGCCACCGTGGGCGGTACGGTGGAGAGCCACAACAGCCCCATGAAGGCGCTGAAGATCAGCACATTGGCGGTGGTCTTGTCGGCCAGCATGAAGGCGGTCATCACCACCCCGCGTGACGCGTAGATGATCACCAACAGGTTGCGCCGCTGCCAGCGCTGCGAGAGTTCACCCGCCGCCAGGCTGCCCATCACATTGAACAGCCCGATCAGCGAAATCGCGCCCGCGCCGACATAGGCCGGCAGATGGCATGACGCGACGAAGCCCGGCATGTGCACGCCCATGAACGAGACATGCATCCCGCAGACGAAGAAGCCGAAGAACAGGCACCAGAAGCTCGGCGTGGAGAGCGCGCGCTTCAGCGCGACCGTGGCGCTTTCATCCCCCGCCGTGCCCGGCGCGCGGCGCGCGGCGCTGTCATCCATCGGGATCGCCAGCGGCACCATCAGCAGCGCCAGGCCCGCCAGCAGCAGCATGGCACCCTGCCAGCCCGCCAGGTTGATGCCCAGCTGCGCCAAGGGCACCACCAGAAACTGCCCGAAGGAAGAGCCCGCGGTGGACAGCCCCACGGCGCGGCCGCGCATCTCCGCCGGCAGCAGCCGTGTGAGCGTGGCGCTGATGATCGGCATGCCGGCTGCCGACACCGCGATGCCCATCACCACGCCCGCGAAGAAGGTGAAGAGCGTGATGTCGGAGGACAGCGCCATGCCCGCGATGCCGACGCCATAGAGCGCGCGCGCCGTAGCGGTCCGCGAGGTTGCCGCAGATCGGCTGGAATACACCGTTCAGCAGCACCTGCAGCGCGATGGCGAAGGCGAAGCCCGAGGCGCTCCAGCCCAGTGCCGTGGTCATCGGCGCCAGGAACAGGCCGAAGCTGTTTCGCGTGCCCATCGCGAGCGCGGCCGCGATCACCGCGCAGAGGATCAGGATGCCGGCGGGTGTGCGAAGAGCTGCCATGCACGCACCATGGCGCGCCGGCGGGCCTGGCCGCAAGCGTCAGCCGAAGATGACATCCCCTGCCGAGAGGCTGGCCACGCCGAACAGCAGCACCAGTGAGCCGCCCTGCATCACCTGCGTATTGCCGCCCGCGGACTGGATCACGAGCTGCGCGAAGGTGATGCCGCTGCCGCTGAAATCGAGCTTGCCGCCGGCCGCGGTGGAGAAGCCCGCCACCTGGTCCAGGCCCCAGCCGCCCGCGAAGACCAGGCGGTCGCCGCCGCCGCCGGCGTAGATCACGTCATTGCCCGCGCCGCCTGTCAGCGTATCGGCAAGCGCGCTGCCGAAAATGGTGTCACTCCCCGCGCTGCCATCCAGCCGGGACGCAACGGCATCACCCACCAGCACATTGTCCAGCCCATTGCCGGTGACGCGGTTGGCAGCACCGCTAAGATTGGCGCGCTCCACATTCCCGGCCAGCGTGAAATCCGTATTCGCGGCCAGACCGATCCAGGCGGTGTCGTAGCCGCTGTCGGCTTCCTCGATGATGATCACGCCGGCATCGAGCACGACGAAATGGTCGTTGCCCGGCCCGCCGCGATATGTGTCCGCGCCGCCCTGGCCACGCAGCGTATCGGCCCCTTCGCCGCCCGCAAGATCATCGGCGAAGGGGCTGCCCCAGAGCACGTCATCGCCGGTGCCGCCGGCCAGGGTGCTGGCTGCGAGCGGGTTGGCGACGATCTGCTCGGCATCGCCGCTGCCGGTCAACTGCGTGGCGCTGCCCGCGAGCCGCGTGATCTCCACCCCCGCCGCCATGGTGTAGCCATTGACCGTGACCCAGGCGGTGTCGATGCCTTCGGCTGCGTTCTCGATGATGGTGGTGGCCAGCGCATCGACGACGATGTTGTCATTCCCCGGCCCGCCGGCGAAGCGCCCGCCGCCGCCCTGCGCGCGGATGATGTCATCGCCCGTGCCGCCCGAGAGCGTATTGGCCAGCGCGCTGCCCCAGAGCACATCCGCGCCATCGCCGCCGCTCAGCGTCGAGGACAGTGCTGCATTGGCCACGATATCCGCGCCCGTCTGGCCGGCCTGCACCGCGGCACCGGCGCCGAACAGGCGGATGATCTCGACATGCGGGCCGATGACCGGCGCGCCCGCCGCGTTCACCCAGGCGGTGTCGGTGCCTTCGTCCGCGGCTTCGGTGATGGCATCGCCCGCGCTGTCGATGACGAACTGGTCGTGGCCGGCGCCGCCCTGCAGCACGTCATTGCCGGCGCTGCCGTTCAGCACGTCATCGCCTGCGCCGCCGGAGAGCGTGTTGTCCAGCGCATTGCCGGTGATGCTGTCGGCGGCGGAGCCACCAAGCGCGCGCTCGATCAACGCGCCATAGGCGATGGCGAGGTTGTTCTGCCCGTCATAGCTGGGCGTTGCCGTGGCGGTGGCGAAGGCGGGTATGCCCATGCGGCGGTCGGCCTCCGTCAGCCGCATGCCGATGGAGCTGAAGGCACCCGCATTCAGGTCGATGCGGTTGGGCAGCAGCTGGTTCGACGCATCGATGACATCGATCCCGCCGCCATCCCAGATGGTCATGAAGAAGGCTTCGCTGACGCCCCAGGAATAGACACTGTCCCCCGCGCGCGTCTCTGTATTGGCGCCGTAGAGCTGCTGCGCGGCCCAGATGTCGTAGAGCATCGGCGTGCGCGGGGCGATGCTGGATGCGGTCCAGGAATAGCTGGTCGAGCTGCCGCTGACCGTGACTATCCCGGCATTGGCCGGCGCATCATAGGCCATGAGGGTATAGCGCGTGGTGTTCTCGGGGCCAGAGAGAGTAGTTGGCCCCTCGAAGGGGTGCTTGAGCCCGATCGCATGCCCGGCCTCATGCAGGGCGGTCAGGTAGCCGAAGCTGCCAGGCGACATGTCCAGGTTGGTGGCATTGTTCGCCAGTACGATGTCGCCGCCCTGTGCGGTCAACGTCACGCTCCGGATCATGCCACCCGAGCTGCTGTAATTGAAACCAGGAAAATACGCGAAACCACCAATGCCGGACAGGTCAGCCCGGCCTATCCGGATGTCGGCGCTGGCGCCGGCGGTCTCGGTCAGGGTGATGCAGGCCACATCCGCCAAGGCCTGCAGGGCGTTGCGCATGCCCGCCTGCTGCGTGTTGGTCAGCGGCTGGAAATTGCTCACATTCCATTCGCCGGGCGCGCTGGCCAAGAAGCCGAAGGTGACGGCTGCCGCCTGGCCTATGCCGCCCGGCGCGCTGACTGGGGTGCCCACGGCGGCGCTGAAGTTCCAGCGCGCCGTGCTTTGCTGCGTGATGCCCAGCAGCGCGTCGGTCGCGCTGCCGCCAGGCCCGCCCGCGCCAGGCCCGCCCGCGCCGGGCGCGCCGCCGGAGAATTGCGGCGTGGGGTCCTCGGCCAGGAAGCGGCCGGCCGTGCTGCACAGGATGCACATCGGCCTAAGCTACCCGTCGTGCGCCCGCTTGACCAGAACAAGGCGCGATGCAGGCTGCATGGCGGGAGGACATGCCGATGAATCTGGCGTATTGGCTGGACCGCATGGCGCGCCAGCACCCCGCGCGGCCGGCACTCGCGCATGGCACACGGCTGGTGTCTGACTACGCCGCCTTCGCCGCGCGTGCCGCCCAGGTGGCCGGTTGGCTGCGCGCGCAAGGGCTGGCACCGGGCGATCGCGTGGCGCTCTTCATGAGCAACCACCCGCGCTATCTGGAATTGCTCTGGGGCGCCTGGTGGGCAGGCTGCTGCGCGGTGCCGATCAACGTGAAACTGCATGCGCGCGAGGCCGCCTGGATCATCGGCCATGCCGGCGCGGCGCTGTGCTTCACCGATGATGGCGATGCGCTGCGCGAGGCAGGTGTGGCTTGCGCGCTGCACCCGGATGCGGGTGCGGGCGATGCGCTGCCGGTGCAGGCGCGCGGCGTCACGGATCCCGCCTGGCTGTTCTACACCAGCGGCACCACTGGCCGCCCGAAAGGCGTGGTGCTGGCCTCGCGCCAGCTGCAATGGGCGACGGCGGGGTATCTGGCCAATATCGCGCCGGTGGCGGCGGGCGATGTCATGCTGCACCCCGCGCCGCTGTCGCATGGCGGTGGGCTGTACCACCTGCCCTTCGTGATGCAGGGCGCGCTGAACGTGGTGCCGGAATCGGGCGGCTTCGATGCGGCGGAGGTGTTCGCGCTGGCAGCGCATTGGCGGCGCGCCTCGTTCTTCGCGGCACCGACCATGGTCAAGCGGCTGGTCGATCACGCGAAGCGCGCGGGGCTGCGCGCCGATGGGTTGGCAACGATCATCTATGGCGGCGGGCCGATGTATCTGGCCGATATCGAGGAAGCGCTCTCGGTGATCGGGCCGCATTTCGCGCAGATCTACGGCCAGGGCGAGGCGCCGATGACCATCACCGCGCTGCCATCGGCCATCATCAATGACCGCGCGGCGCCGCGCTGGCGCGAACGCCTGGCTTCGGTGGGCCATGCGCAATGCATGGCGGAGGTTTCGATCCGCGATGCCGACGGCCGCGCGCTGCCGGTGGGCGAAAGCGGTGAGGTCTGCGCGCGTGGCGACATCGTGATGGAAGGCTATTGGCAGGACCCGGACGCCACCGCGCGCACCATCCGCGATGGCTGGCTGTACACCGGTGATGTGGGCCGGATGGATGCCGATGGGTTTCTCACACTGCTGGACCGCAGCAAGGACCTGGTGATCAGCGGCGGCACCAACATCTACCCGCGTGAGGTGGAGGAGGCGCTGCTGACGCACCCGGATGTCGCGGAGGTCTCGGTGATTGGCCGGCCGGATGCCGAATGGGGTGAGGTGGTGGTGGCCTATGTGGTGGCGCGCGCGCCCGTCACCGCCGCGGCACTGGATGCGCATTGCCTTAAGCGCATCGCGCGGTTCAAGCGGCCCAAACACTACCGGTTCGTGACCGAACTGCCCAAGAACAACTACGGCAAGGTGCTGAAAACCGCGCTGCGGGAGATGGAATCGCGCGCCTGATCCGTGGCAGTAAGCGAGCATGACATACCGCATCGACATCGTCTCCGACGCGATCTGCCCCTGGTGCTGGATCGGCAAGCGCAACCTGGAAGGCGCGCTGGCCGAACTGGGTTGGGACGCCGAGCTGCGCTACCACCCCTACCAGCTGAACCCGGACATGCCGGCCGAAGGTGTTGCCCGCGCGGAGTATCGCGCGGCGAAATTCGGCAGCATCGAGCGCTCGCGCGAATTGGATGCGCAGGTAACCGCGGCGGCGGCCGCTGCGGGTTTGGAATTCCATCTGGAGCGGCAACAGCGCACGCCCAACACGCTGGCGGCGCACCGGCTGATCCAGCGCGCTGCCGCGCATGGCGCGCAGGCCGCGGTGAAGGAGGCGATCTTCCAGGCCTATTTCCAGGATGGCGAGGATATCGGCGATGCCGCCGTGCTGGCGCGCATTGGTCTGGCGCATGGTGTCGCGGATGCGGCCGAATACCTGGCGGGCGAGACGGATGCCGAGGCAGTGCGCGCCACCGATGCGGGTTTCCGCCAGATGGGTATTTCCGGCGTGCCGACCTTCGCGCTGGAGAAGCATGTGCTGTTCAGTGGCGCGATGGCGGCCGAGCAGATGGCGGCCGCGTTCCGGCGCGGCGAGGCGGTGCTGCGGGAAAAGGGTTTGATCGCGGGGTAGTGCAACCCCGTCGCAGCGGTGTCTCTCAGCCGCGCCGCGGCAGTGTCTCTCAGCCGCGCCGCGGCAGGCCCGCGAACCGCACCGCTTCCTCCGCCGCGCGCACCAGTGCCCGCGCCTTGGCCTGAGTCTCCTCGTATTCCGCCACGGGGTCGCTGTCGGCCACCACGCCCGCGCCGGCCTGCGCGTACATCACGCCATCCTTCACGAGCGCGGTGCGCAGCCCGATGCAGGTATCCATGCTGCCATCGGCCGAGAAATAGCCGAAGCCGCCGGCATAGACCCCGCGCCGCGAGGGCTCGAGTTCCTCGATGATTTCCATCGCGCGCACCTTGGGCGCACCGGACAAGGTGCCGGCCGGAAAGCCGCCCATCAGCGCATCCAGCGCGGAAAGGCCTGCGCGCAATTCGCCCTTCACTTCTGAGGCGATGTGCATCACCTGGCTGTAGCGCTCGATCCCGAAGCTCTGCGTCACCCGCACCGATTTCAGCGCCGCCACGCGGCCCACATCATTGCGCCCG
>JAPLOK010000010.1 GCA_026400775.1 Alphaproteobacteria bacterium
AAGAAGGGCTGGAAGCCGATCAACCGCGCCACAACGGGCGCGTCGAATACGCCGAGCCCCGCCTCGGGCAGATGCCGCAGCCCGTGCCAGAAGCCGGACGGCGCGGTGTCGAATTTGCGCGTGGTGCCCAGGCTGCCATCGCGCAGGATGGTGAAGTCGGCGAAGGCGGCGCAGGCGCGGGGTTCGGCGCGCCATAGCGCGGCCATGGCGGCGAGGAAGCCGGGCTGCCAGACATCATCGCTGTCGCACCAGGCGACAAGCCTGCCGCGTGCCTCGCGCAGCCCGGCATTGCGCGCGGCGAGGTCGCCGGCGTTCTCGATGCGCAGCACGCGTACCCTGCCGGCGTAGCGTGCCGCCAGCATGGCGGTGGTGCCATCGGTGGAGCCGTCATCAATGACGATCACCTCCAGCGGCGGGACGGATTGCGCCAGGATCGCGTCCAGTGTCTCGGGCAGCAGCGTCGCGCGGTTGAAGCTCGGTACCACGACGCTGATCTCGGGCGGCATCACGGCGCAGTCCGACGGAACAGAAGATCCGCCGTGTCGAAATCGCCACGCGCGAGCGGTGCCGGGCCGCCGGGTGCGGCTTCGATGTAGAATGCGCTGCCATAGCCGTTGCGCACCTCATGCGGCACGAAGCCGGCGGCGCTGAACACCGACAGGAACTCCGCCACCGTCGCGCCGAAGCCGGCCAATGCGGCGCTGTTCACCTCCACCAGAATCTCCACATCCGCGCGCAGCCGCGGCAGCCACTCGCGCAGGCCCTGCAACACGAGCCACTCTGCGCCCTCGACATCGATCTTGATCAGGCGTGCGGCCAGCAGCGCGGCTTCGGGGATGATCTCGCCCACCGGCCGGCCCTCGACCATCGCCTCCAGCGGTGCGCCGGTCAGCCGCGCCTGGTCTGCCAGGATGGTGGTGCCGCCGAGATTGGTCGCGTCATGCAGAAAAACCGGCACCTGCGCGCGCGCGGCGGTCGTGGCCATGTTGTAGGTGGTCACATTCGGCACGCCATTGGCCGCCAGGTTGCGGCGCAGACGAGCGTGAATCCAAGGCGAGGCCTCGATCGCGTGCACATGTCCGCGCGGCCCCACCAGCCTCGCGGCCAGCATGCTGTGCAGGCCCACATTGGCGCCGATGTCGATCACGACGTCACCGGGTCGCAACGCCTGGCGGAACAGCGCCGTCACCGCCGGCTCCCACACCCCGAAGAAGTAGACATAGGCGTGCACGGCATCCGGGAAGCCGCCCTCCAGCCTCGCGCCGAAACGCGTGCGCGCCTCGATCGGCAGGTTGCGCCACAGGATATGCGGACGCACCACGCGGTCCCACAGCCATTGCTTGCCGAAGCGCCAGGGCGCGTGGCGGAACACCAGGCGCAGGCCGGCGCAGGCGCTGCGCAGCGCGAGCATGCGCGGTGGCGTTGTGGCCCATGCGGTCATCGGTTGTCCTTCAGCGCGAATGGCTCGGCCAGGCTGTAGCGATGCGCTTCGCCGCCGCGCAGCCAGAGTGCTGCGAAGCGCCAAAGGTCACGGCCTTCGCGCGGGTCCTGCGCGAAGGCACGCAGGGCGAAGCGCGTGGCCGCCGCGCGGCGCCCGGCACGCAGGTTGTTGACCGCCAGGCCCTTCAGCGCGCTGTACCGCGCCCAGCGCAATTCGCGCGTGAAGCCGCGCAGCAGCGGGTCGCGCGCCGCCACTTCGTGCATCGCCATCGAGCGCACGCCGAGCCTCGCCGATGCGGCCGTCAACCCGGCGCCTGCGCGGCGCCAGGCGTAGAGATCCGTATCCAGCCAATGCAGCGGCGCCAGCACAGACAGCCGCGCCATGAACAGCACATCCTCGCCATAGAACAGGCCGGGCGCGAAGCCGCCGGCGCGGCGCGTGACATCGCGGCGCACCAGCATGGCGCCCAGATGCATCCAGAAATTCGCCAGCAGGCAACGGGTGAGGGCGGCGCCGCAAAAGACGCCGCCCCCACCCATCGCGGCGGCGAGGCTGGGGGCCGCCTCGCTGCCCGCGGGCCGCAACAACAGGTGCCGCCCACCGATCCATTGCACATCGCTGCTCGCCATCAGCATCCGCGCCGCCGCACGGCTGTTCATCGCGACCGGTGAACGACCAGCGTACCTGCGGCCCGAGGACGACAGCGCGTGGCAGTGGCAGATCAGCGAGGTCCAGGCGGGGCGGTACTAACACCATGCCAGCGCCCGAGCTGTAGCGTAGTGTAGTAGTTGTGTCTGTGTATTTTTGGCGCCGCGACCACCCGGGCTCGCCCAGGTGGTTGCCCGCCCGTTTTCCTAACGGCCCCCGGCAACGGGTGGTCTGCATATCAATGCAATCTGACAAAGCCGTACCCAAGCTCTAGTGTAAGCGATGGAAGTCGGCGATCTCTTTGTTCTTGAGCAGCAGCGCCAACATCTTGTCGTCTTTAGCATCGGTTGCGTACTCGAACGGCGTTTGTGGCGGCACACTCTTGTCCCGCTGAAGGAGTGCAAAACAAGCACAAGGGTGCAAATACTCGAGTCGTAA
>JAPLOK010000434.1 GCA_026400775.1 Alphaproteobacteria bacterium
CAGCGGCGGAGAAGCCGCACTGCGGGAACACCGGGGTGCCCTTCATGAACAGCAGCACGGGGTTGGCTTCGATCTCGCTCTTGATGCGGTCCATCGTCGCTAGGTCGGTCATTTTGCGGCTCACTCTTTGTTGCGACCCCAATTCAGCCTTCGGTCCTCACTGCGTTGCGGGCCTTCGGCATCGGGGTCAGTGGGCGGCGGCCCGATTCAGCCTATGGTGCTCGCTACGCTGCGGGCCATCGGCATCGGGACGCCTGGGTTGCACTAGTCGGGAACTGCGGTGGTAAGCGCCAGCGCATGCAGCACGCCGCCCATGCGGCCCTGCAGCGAGGCATAGACGAGCTGGTGCTGCTTCACGCGCGGCATGCCGCGGAAGGCTTCAGAGACGACATGCGCGGCATAGTGGTCGCCGTCGCCGGCCAGGTCCTTGATGGTCACATCTGCATCGGGGATCGCGGCCTTGATGAAGGCTTCGATCTCGGTGGCTTGCATCGGCACAGTCAGGTTCCTTGCATCATGGCGGGCAGTGTCGCTTCGTTCAGCGCCGTGAGTTCGGCCACCGATATAGGACCATGCTGGTCCAGTTCCAAGTATGCCCCCCCGGAGCGGCCTATCAGCGCGGCGGGCACGCCGGCCACGCGGGCGGCATCAAGCAAACCGGCAGCGTCGCGCACGGCCAGGATGTAACGCGCCTGGTCCTCGCCAAACCAAAACCCCGCTTCACCGGTGGTGGTCAGATGCGCGCCAATCCCACTGGCCATCGCCATCTCCGCCAGCGCCACCGCCAGCCCGCCATCGGACAGGTCATGGCAAGCGGTGACGGTGCCTGCCAGGATACGCCCGCGCACGAAATCGCCGTTGCGGCGCTCCGCGGCCAGGTCCACGGGCGGAGGCGGCCCGGCCTCCTGCGCCGCCACTTCCCGCAGCCAGAGCGACTGGCCGAGATGGCCGCGGGTTTCGCCCACCAGCACCAGGTCATGCGCGTCGGGCATGGCCAGGCCCACCGCATGCGCCACATCCTCCAGCACGCCGACGCCGCCGATGGCGGGGGTTGGCAAAATGGGGCGGCCTTCGGTCTCGTTGTAGAGCGAGACATTGCCGGAGATGACCGGGAAATCCAGCGCCGTGCAGGCCGCCGCCATGCCGCGCACGGCGGCCGCGAACTGGCCCATGATGCGTGGCTTTTCCGGGTTGCCGAAGTTCATGTTGTCGGTGATGGCCAGCGGCAGGGCGCCGGTGGCGGTGATGTTGCGCCAGGCCTCGGCAACCGCTTGCGCGCCACCGGCCTCGGGGTCGGCTAGGCAGTAGCGCGGCGTGCAATCGGTGGTCATGGCGAGCGCGCGGGCCGTGCCTTCCACCCGCACCACGGCGGCGTCGGCCTGGCCAGGGCGGCGCGCGGTCTGCCCACCCACTTGCGCGTCATACTGGTCCCAAATCCAACGCCGGCTGCACAGGTCCGGGCAAGCGACCAGGCGCTTCAGCGCTGCCGCGACTCCGATCGGGTCGGGCACGGCGCCAAGGGCTGGCTGGGGCGGTGTTTCTTCCGTGGGGCGATGGTAGAGCGGCGCTTCGGATTCGAGCGGTGCGAGCGGGATGTCGGCCTCGATCGCGCCCTTGTGGCGGATGACGATGCGGCCCGTATCGGTGAGGTGGCCGATCACCGCGAAGTCCAGATCCCATTTGTGGAAGATGGATTCGGCCAGGGCTTCGCGTCCCGGCTTCAGCACCATCAGCATGCGTTCCTGGGATTCGGACAGCATCATTTCATAGGCCGTCATGCCGTCTTCGCGCTGCGGCACGTCGTCCAACGCGAGTTCGATGCCCATACCGCCCTTGCCGGCCATTTCCACGCTGGAACTGGTCAGGCCCGCAGCACCCATGTCCTGGATGGCGACGATGGCGTCGGTGACCATCAGCTCCAGGCAGGCCTCGATCAGCAGCTTCTCGGCAAACGGATCGCCGATCTGCACGGTGGGCCGCTTTTCCTCCGAGTCCGCGTCGAATTCGGCCGATGACATGGTCGCGCCATGGATGCCGTCTCGGCCGGTCTTGCTGCCCACATAGACCACCGGGTTGCCCGCGCCGGTCGCGGCCGCGGTGAAGATTCGGTCGGCTTTCAGAATGCCGACCGTCATCGCGTTGACCAGCGGGTTGCCGTTATAGGCGGGGTGGAAATTCACCTCGCCGCCCACGGTCGGCACGCCCACGCAATTGCCATAGCCGCCGATGCCGCGGACCACGCCATCCAGGATGCGGCGGGTGCGCGGCAAGGCCGGATCGCCGAAGCGCAGCGCGTTGAGGTTGGCGATGGGCCGCGCGCCCATGGTGAACACATCGCGCAGGATGCCGCCCACGCCGGTCGCCGCCCCCGAATAGGGTTCGATGAAGCTCGGGTGGTTGTGGGATTCCATCTTGAAGACGGCGGCCAGGCCGTCACCAATCGCGATCACGCCGGCATTCTCGCCGGGGCCGACCAGCACCCAGGGCGCCTTGGTGGGCAGCTGCCGCAGCCAGACGCGGGAGGATTTGTAGGAGCAGTGCTCCGACCACATGACCGAGAAGATGCCGAGTTCGGTCAGGCTGGGCTGGCGGCCAAGGATGGCCAGCGCGCGGGCGAATTCATCGGGCTTGAGGCCGAATTCGGCGGCAAGCTGGGTGGCGCGTGCGGGGGCGAGCGGGGCAGCAACGGGCATGGCGTGTTGTCATGCCGGGTGGCGGCGTTGTCCAGGGTCGCGGATGAATGTGCCGTAACGCCTCAATGCAGCTTCACCGTCGGTTGCCCGCGATCCGCCACCAGCCCCACCAGCGTCCGCCACAGCACCGGCGCGTGCCCGTGCAGCGCCGTCTGGTGCATCTTGTAAAGCGAGCGATACATCATCCGCGCGAAATACCCCTCGATGAACATGCTGCGCCCGACCAGGAAGCCCATCAGGCTGCCCACGGTCGAATACTTCCCCAGCGACACCAGCGAGCCGAAATCGCGATAGACGAATGGCTGCACCGGCAACCCCGCGAGCCGGCGCTCCATCTGCTTGAACAGATGGCTCGCCTGCTGGTGTGCGGCCTGCGCCCGCGGTGGCAGATTGCCCTTGCCGTCGGCCCGCGGGCAGGCGGCGCAATCGCCCAGCGCGAAGATGTCCGGGTCGCGCGTGGTCTGCAGCGTGGGCAGCACCTTGAGCTGGTCGGTGGGCGTGGTCTCCAGCCCGCCGATCTCGCGCAGCACCGGCGGCCCCTTCACGCCCGCCGCCCAGACCACCAGTTCGCCCGGCACCACCTCTCCGTCCGCGAGCACCACGCCATCGGCGCGCACCTCGGCCACGCGGCGGCCGGCCAGCACCTCCACGCCGAGCTGTTCCAGCAGGGTGCGCGTGGCCTCGGAAATGCGCTCTGGCAGCGCGGGCAGGATGCGGGGTGCGGCCTCGATCAGCCGGATGCGCACATCGCGCGCAGGGTCGATATGGTCCAGGCCATAGGCGACCACGGCGCGCACCGTGCGGTGCAGTTCAGCGGCGAGCTCTGTGCCCGTGGCACCGGCGCCGATGATCGCCACATGCAGCTGGCCCGGCCGCACCGGCTCCTGCTGCCCATTGGCGCGCAGGCAGGCATTGACCAGGCGGCGATGGAAGCGGCTGGCCTGGGCCACATTCTCCAGCGGCACGGCAAATTCGGCAGCACCGGGCGTGCCGAAATCATTGGTGACGCTGCCGATGCAGATGACCAGCGTGTCATAGGGCACGCGGCTGGGCGCCGTGACCTGGCGGCCCTCATCATCGAAGGTGGCGCCGACCAGGACCTCACGGGCTTGCCGGTCGATCCCCGTCATCGGGCCGAAGCGATAGGTGAAGTGGTGGTTATGTGCCTGGCGCAGGTAGTGCAGTTCGTGCCTGTCGCGGTCCAGGCTGCCGGCGGCGACGGCATGCAGCAGCGGCTTCCACAGATGCGTGCGCGCGCGTTCAACCAGCGTGACCTGCGCGGTGCCGGCACGGCCATGCCGGTGCCCCAGCCGCGTGACGAGTTCCAGCCCCGCCGCACCGCCCCCAATGATGACGATGCGATGTGGCGTGGCACCGGACGAGGTGTCGTTCATGCCGGATGCTCCGATGGCTGCGGCAGCAGTCTTGGACTTCGTTACGCTTTCGGGCAAGCGGATACGCGCTACAGCATGCTGATTTCACATGCCTTCATGCTGCATGCTCCAGCAGGTTGCTGAGAGCCGGCTTCAATGTTTACGGCGATGCCGCCCCACCACACCGCTCCGCCGCGATCAGCGATCGGTCCGAAACGTCACGATGCGGGTCTGGATCACGCCGGACTGCTTCAGCTTGCGCAGACGCCACCATAGAATGCCGCCACCGACCACCGCCGCGGCAATCAGGATCGGCAGCAGCAAAGCCAGCGCCACGACGGACACCACCGCCAGCACCGCCAGCACCGACACGCCGGCCGCGATCAGCGCATAGCGCAGGACCATCCCCAGCACGCGGTCCATGCGCGTGGGCGCGGGCTGGCGGAATTCGCCCTCCGGCGTCAGGTCAAGGGTGGGGCGCTTGGGATCCATGACGGCAATGTTGCGCGCCCGCCATCCCGTTTCAAGGCGTGTGCGGTGTTGCCGACTGTTGCGGGCGCACCAGCAGCGTCGTGCCGTCCACGCCGGCCACCACCACGGCACTGCCCGGTGCCGCGGGCTCCAGCAGCCGGGCAGGCCAGTCGCTGTCACCCAGGCGCACGCGCGCCCCTTCAGGCTCGTCGCTGATCAAGCGTCCGGTGCGGCCGGCCAGGCCGGTTTCAGGCGCATTCACCCGGGTCACCGTGCGCCGCCGCGTCATCGAGACGCCAATGCCCGCGGCCAATGCCACCAGGAACAGCGCCACCG
>JAPLOK010000331.1 GCA_026400775.1 Alphaproteobacteria bacterium
GATGCGCAACGCCGCGCCGCGCACCGTCGAGGACACCTGGCGCAAGGCCGGTCAGCTCCTCGAGCTCGTCTCGCCCAACGAATGCGCCAACTACCTCAGCAACTCAGGCTACGCTTCCATGTAAAAACAGCATGCTCTAGCCTTACCGAGGGCGGCCAGCGCGAACTTAACGCCGCCCTGGCCCGCGCCATCCAACGCTCGCCCGACCCCGCCGCCGCCCTGCGGCGCGGCTTCGACCTGCTGGCCGTCTCCGGCGGTGGCGAGGATGGGGCCTTCGGCGCCGGCCTGCTCACCGCCTGGCAGGACCGCCCGCGCTTCCAGCTGGTCACCGGCGTCTCCACCGGCGCGCTGACCGCGCCCTTCGCCTTTCTCGGGCCCGCATGGGATGCCGGGCTGCGGCGCGTCTATACCGAGATCACGCTGGCCGATGTCGCGATCAGCCGTGGCGTGCTGGCCGCCCTGCTCGATGACGCGATGTCCGACACCCTGCCGCTGTTCCGCACCATCAGCCGCGAGCTGGATGAACGCATGATGGCCGCCATCGCCGAGCAGCACGCGCAAGGCCGTGCTGCTGATCAGCACAACCAACCTCGATACCGGCATGCCGGTGGTATGGAACATCGGCGCGATCGCCGGCAGCGGGCATCCGCTCGCGCTCGACACCATCCGCCGCGTCCTGTTGGCGTCCGCCGCCATTCCCGGCGCCTTCCCACCGGTGCTGTTCGACGTGACGGTGGATGGCCGGCCCTACCAGGAACTGCACGTGGATGGCGGCGCGATCGCGCAGGCCCTCCTCTACCCCGAACAGCTCGGCGCGAGCCGCCGCGCCGCCCGCGCCGCGGGGCGCGCGGTCTTTCCCGTGCGCGCCTGGTTGATCCGCAACGGCCGCATCGGCGTGCTGCCCGAGGCGACGGGACGGCGGACGCTCAGCATCGCGCAGCGCTCGGTCGCGACCATGCTCAACGCCGGCGGCTACCACGACAGCCTGCGGATGTACCTGAACGCCGAGCGCGACGGCGTGGATTTCCAGATGACCTGGATCGGCGAGGACTTCACCACGCCCTTCACCACTGCCTTCGACCGCGACTACATGCGCGCGCTGTTCGAATACGGCGCGGCCCGCATGCGCGCGGGGCGTATCCGTGAGCGCAGGCCGCCGCTGGCGTGAATGCCGGCTGGCCCTGTGATGCAGCATTTTCGCCGATTACCTCGCAACCGATTAAGCTCGCGCTTCCGCCCGTCCCGCCGGGCGCGTAAACACCCACCATGAGCACGCGCAAGTATTTCGGCACCGACGGCATCCGCGGCACCGCCAACGTCCCGCCCATGGACGCCGCCACCGCCCTGCGCCTGGGCCAGGCAGCCGGGCGGCAATTCAACCGCGGCACGCACCGCCACCGCGTCATCATCGGCAAGGATACGCGGCTATCCTGCTACATGCTGGAAGGCGCGCTGACCGCGGGTTTCATCTCGGCGGGCATGGATGTGGTGCTGGTGGGGCCGATGCCCACGCCGGCCATCGCGCTGCTGACGCGCAGCATGCGCGCTGATCTGGGCGTGATGATCAGCGCCAGCCACAACGCCTATGAGGATAACGGCATCAAGCTGTTCGACCCCGAAGGGTTCAAGCTCTCGGACGAGACCGAGGCCGCGATCGAAGCGCTGATGGATGGCGAGCTTTCTGGTGGTGCCACGCCCGCGCGCCTGGGCCGCGCCGCGCGGCTGGATGACGCGCCGGGGCGGTATATCGAGGCCGCCAAGCGGTCCGTGCCACGGAACTGCACCCTGGAAGGGCTGCGCGTGGTGGTCGATTGCGCCAATGGCGCGGCCTACAAGGTGGCACCCACCGTGCTGTTCGAACTGGGCGCGGAAGTGGTCTCGATCGGCGTCGCACCCGATGGCTTCAACATCAACAAGGGCTGCGGCAGCACCCACCCGGGGCCGCTGGCTGAACTGGTGCGCGAACGCCGGGCCGATCTGGGCATTGCCCTCGACGGCGACGCCGACCGCCTGGTGCTGGTCGATGAGGCCGGCAACATCCTGGATGGCGACCAGATCCTGGCGCTGATCGCCGAACGCTGGCAGGCAGATGGCCGGCTGAAGGGCGGCGGTGTGGTCGCCACCGTCATGTCGAATATGGGCCTGGAACGGCATTTGGCCGCGCGTGGCCTGGCGCTGCACCGCACCGCGGTGGGCGACCGCTACGTCGCCGAACGCATGCGCGAGTTGGGCTGCAACCTGGGCGGCGAGCAATCGGGCCATATGATCATGTCCGATTTCGGCACCACCGGGGACGGGCTCGTCGCCGCCCTGCAAGTGCTGGCCCTGCTGGCCGAGGAACGCCGCCCCGCCAGCGAAGCCGTGCGCCGCTTCACACCCATGCCACAACGCCTGGTGAATATCCGCCACGGCGGCACCTCACCCATCGG
The DNA here is from genome assembly GCA_026400775.1 of Alphaproteobacteria bacterium. Taxonomy (GTDB): domain Bacteria; phylum Pseudomonadota; class Alphaproteobacteria; order Acetobacterales; family Acetobacteraceae; genus Rhodovarius. The sequence goes on from JAPLOK010000331.1 coordinate 2,430, forward strand.
CGAGGCGATGGTGCAAGAGGCGATCCGCGCTGAGGAAGCCCGCCTGGGCACCCGCGGGCGCGTGCTGATCCGCGAAAGCGGCACTGAACCGCTGATCCGTGTGATGGTGGAGGCGGAGGACCGTGATGCGCTTTTGGCCAGCCTCGACCGTCTGGTCGGCGTGATCCGCAAGGCCGCAGCATGAAGGGGCGTGTGCTCGTCATCGCCGGCAGTGATTCCGGTGGTGGGGCGGGGATCCAGGCCGACATCAAGGCCATCACCGCGATGGGGGCCTTTGCCGCGACCGCCATCACCGCCTTGACGGCGCAAAACACGCTGGGTGTGCATGGGGTGGAGGCGGTCTCGATCCCGTTCATTCGCCAGCAGATTCAGGTGGTGTTGCGCGATATCGGCGCGGATGCCCTGAAGACCGGCATGCTGGCCGATGTGCCGGTGATCGAGGCGGTGGCGGAGGAGTTGGCGCGCGAGGCGCCGGGTGTGCCTTTGGTGTGTGACCCGGTGATGGTGGCCAAGGGCGGGCATCGGCTGCTCGCCTCGGGCGCCGTGGAGGCCTTGAAGCGCGTCTTGCTGCCGCTGGCCGCCGTGATCACGCCCAATATCCCCGAGGCCGAGATGCTGTGCGCCCGCGAGATCCGCACGCCTGACGACATGCTGGCCGCGGCCGAATCCCTGCTGACGCTGGGCGTGCCCGCGGTGCTGATGAAGGGTGGCCATCTGGAGGGCGATGCGTTGGTCGATCTGCTGGTCACACCCGAGGGTGTCACGCGCTTCGAGGGCACCCGCATCGCGTCCCGCCACACCCATGGCACGGGCTGCACCTTGGCCAGCGCGACGGCGGCCGGCCTGGCGCAGGGCATGGCGCTGGTCGATGCCGTGGCGCGGGCGCGGGATTATGTGCGGGCAGCGATGCTCTCGGCGCCGGGCTATGGTGCGGGGCATGGGCCGTTGAATCATGCGGTGAGGTGGGGTTAGGCCCCGCGCCGTGACCGCCGGGCACCGCACCTCGCTCACGCCCTTGGTCTGGGCGCTGGGTGTGACGCAGGTGATCGGCTACGGCACGCTGTATTATGCCTATGCGATCCTGGCGCCGGCCGTGGCGCGGGATTTCGCGGTGGCCGAGGCCAGTCTTTTCGCGATCTTCTCGGTGGGGCTGCTGGCGGCGGGGCTGACCGCACCCAAGCTCGGCGCCTGGATGGACCGTTTCGGCGCGCCGCGGCTGATGGTGGCGGGCAGCGCGCTGGCGGGGCTGTTGCTGGCCGCCTTGTCGGTGGCGCCCAACCTGTGGGTCTTCGCGGCGCTGGTCATCGCCATCGAGATCGTGGGCATTGCGGTGCTGTATGATGCCGCCTTCGCCACGCTGGCGCATCTCGGCCGGGCGCGGGCGCGAAGGGCCATCACGCATCTCACGCTGATCGCGGGCTTCGCCTCCACCCTGTTCTGGCCGCTCACCGGCTGGCTGGTGGGGGAACTCGGCTGGCGGCATTGCTATCTGCTCTTCGCGGCGCTGCATTTGCTGGTGGCCTTGCCGCTGCATGGCTGGGTGGCCCGCCGGCCGCGCCTCGCGGAGGATGCGCCAGGTGCGGCCGCAGCCACGGCGGAATTCGGCCCGCCGCTGCAAGGGGTGGCGGCGCGTGTGGCCTTCTGGATGGTGGCTATCAGCTTCGCGCTGGGTGGCGTGCTGACCTCGGCGCTGACCTTTCACCTGGTCTCGACCTTGCAGGCCGTGGGGCTTGGGGCGGGCGCCTATCTGGTGGCGATGCTGATGGGGCCGGCGCAGGTGGTGGCGCGGCTGACCGATGCGCTGTTCTGGCGCGGGCTGCACCCGGTGCGGGTGGCGATCATCGCGATCGCGGCCTTGCCGCTGGCCATGCTGGCGCTGCTGGTGCCGCTGCCGGTGGTGGTGGCGAGCGTGGTCTTCGCGATCCTGCTGGGCATCAATGCAGGGCTGTCGAGCATCGTGCGCGGGACGGTGCCGCTGGCGCTGTTTGGCGCGGCGGGATACGGCGCGCGGCTGGGGCAATTGGCCGCCATCCGCACGGTGCTGGGGGCGGGTGCGCCGTTCCTGTTTGCCGTGTCGGCGGAGGGCGTTGGTATGCGCGCGGCCTTGGCGGGCGCCTTGGTCATCGGCGTGGCGGCGGTGGCGCCGCTGCTGGTGTTGCAGGCGAGGTTGCGGTCAGGCGGTGGGTGAGCGCGCAGGCCGCATCTGCCACCCCAAAAACACCACAGCCGACCCCAACCCCCACCAATGCGGGTGGCTCAGCCCCACCACTTCGAACAGCGCCGCGAACACCATCAGCAGCCCGGTCAGCGCCAGCCACCAGCGTTCCCAGGTCGCCAGCGGGTGGCGGGCGAAGCCCTGCGCGCCCGCGGCGAGTGCGGCCAGGCCCAGTGTGGACAGCCCGATCTGCACCGCCACATCCACCCAGGTCATGCCCGGCAGGAAGTTCAGCAGCAGCCCCACGCCCTGCGGGTCGGTCACGAACACGAAGGGCAGGGCGAAGGCCGGCAGCGTGTATTTCCAGGCCATCAGCGTGGTGCGGTAAGGCCCGGCGCCGGTGATGGCCGCCGCCGCGAAGGGTGACAGCGCGGTGGGCGGCGAGACCTCGCTCAGCACCGCATAGTAGAAGACGAACATATGCGCCGCGTAATCCGGCACGCCGAGCTTCATCAGCGCCGGTGCGGCCACCACCGCGCAGATGATGTAGCTGGCCGTGACCGGCACCGCCAAACCCACCACCCAGACGATCAGCGCCGTATAGATCGCCGTGATCACCAGCGAGCCGCCAGCCGCCTGGATCGCGATGTCGGAGAAGCGCAGGCCCAGCCCGGTCAGCGTGATGCAGCCCACGATGATGCCCGCGCAGGCGCAGGTGGCGGCGATCCCGATCGCCTGTTCGGAGCCGGCGGCCAGCGTGCGCACCAACTTCATCGGCCACAATGCGTGTTCCTTCGACAGGAAGGACAGCGCGATCGCCAGCCCCATGGCGTAGAGCACCGAGAGCGTGGCCGAATAGCCCATGGCCATGAACACGATGATCGCGATCAGGCTGGTGAAATGGTACCAGCCGCGGCGGAACATCACGCCCACGCGCTCGACCTGGATCGGCGGCGGTTCCACGAAGCCCGGCCGCGCACGAATACGGCGTTGATCCAGCTCCACCATGAACAGCAGCGAGGCGTAGTAGAGGCAGGTGGGGACGAGCGCCATCAGCAGCACATCCAGGTAGGAAATCTTGAGGTATTCCGCGATCAGGAAGGCCGCCGCCCCCATGATGGGTGGCGAGATGATGGCGCCCAGACCACCGGCCGCCAGCAAGCCGCCGGCATCATGGCCGGAATAGCCCACGCGCTTCATCATCGGCCAGGCAACGGTGCCGATGGTGACGGTGGTGGCCACGCCCGAACCTGAAGGCCCACCCAGCAGGAAGGCCGAAAGCACCACGGTGCGCCCAGCGCTGGTCGGCTTGCCGCCGGTCGCCGCGAAGGAGAAATCGACGAAGAACTTGCCCGCCCCGGTCGCGCCCAGGATCGCGCCATAGATGGTGAACAGGATGATCAACGTGGCGGACACATCCACGGCGGTGCCGAAAATCCCCTCCAGCGTGATGGTCAGATGGGGGAGCAGGCGCTCCTGGTCATAGCCGCGATGCGTCCAGGGGGGCGGCAGGTGGTTGCCGAAGAAGGCATAGAGGATGAATGCGATGGCGACGACCGGCATGATCCAGCCGGTGGCCCGCCGCGTGGCTTCCAGCACGAGTGCGATCAGCAGCCAGCCGACGGCGATATCCTTCGGTTCGGGGAAGATGATGCGGTCCTGCAGGTCATCGCCGCCCGAGATCAGGTACCAGGTCACGTAGATGGCGGCCGTGACCAACGCCCAGTCCCAGGGCATGAAGCGGTCGCGATAGCGGCGCATCATGGGGAAGAGCAGGAAGCCCAGAACCATGGTGAAGCCGACATGCGCGAAGCGCAGCACCGTGGTGGGCACGATGCTCCAGGCCGCATAGAGGTGGAACAGCGACATGGCGAGTGCGATGCCCACCGCCGCCAGGGCAAGCACGCCCTTGAAGCGGTTCATCGCCCCTTCTTCGCTCTCGATCAGTTCTTCGAGGCGCCGCTGGGTGGCGGCATCGACCTGCTGTGTTCCGGACATGAAGCGACTCTCTGGACGTCGCGCCTGTCATGGCCCTGCTTTACCGGTTTGTCACCCTTCGGTGAGCGCGATCCGCAGCGCGCGGCGCAGCTTGGCGATGCCCCGGCGGGACTGGCCATTGGCGCAAAGCTGTTCGCCCTCCAGGGTCAGTTGCGAGACCATCTCGGCATGGCCATGGCCATGTGCGGTGGAGATGCGCACGAGCAGCGACTGGCAATAGGCATCACTGTCGGGCGGCGGTATCCGCTGTGGCACGGGCTGTGCCCAGACCGGGGTGGCCAGCGTGGCGAGCGCGAGGATCAGCAGCGGGTTTCGCATGGGGGGAAAATGCGCGCAGCGGCCTCTCCCGCCGGTGGGCGGCGCATGACAAGCATGAAGGATACCTGATTGTCACGCAGGGATATTCCAGGGGCGACGCTGCGGCTATGCAGGCGCGGATGATCCTCCGCCGCATGATCTTCGCGCTGCTGCTGCTGGGCATCGCCGCGGGCGTGCTGGGTCTGGCCTGGCACGCGGTGCTGCCCGGCGGCATCACCGCCTGGGAATGGCTGGCGCTGGCCGCGCTGGCGGGCAATGCGACCTGGCTTGGCATCTCGGGCGCCAATGCGCTGATCGGGCTGCTCATCCTGCTGGCCAGCCGCGATGCGCCGGGCCTCGTGCTGCCCGCGGCGCGCGCCGCACGGGCCGATGCGCGCGCGCCCACCGTGCTCGCCCTGTGCATCCGCCATGAGGATCTCTCCGCCATCATCCCGCCCATGCGGCGGCTGATGGCGGGCCTGCCGGCGGATCAGTTCACGCTGTGGTTCCTCTCTGACAGCCAGGCCCCGGCGGCGATCGCGGCCGAGGCAGCGGCGATCGCCGCCTGGCCCGAGGCGCGCTACCGCCGCCGCACCGCCAATACCGGCTTCAAGGCCGGCAATGTGATGCAGTTCCTGGACCATCACGCGGGCGATGCGCGCTATTGCATCTGCCTCGATGCCGATAGCGAGATGACGCCGCAGACGGTGCGCCGCCTGGTCGCCATCATGGAGGCCGATGCGAAGCTTGCCATCGTGCAGCCGCTGATCGTGGGCCGGCCGGTGGCGGCGGCCTTTCCGCGGCTGTTCCAGTTCGGCATGCGCGCGATGCTGCGCGCCTGGGCCACCGGCCAGGCCTGGTGGCAGGGGCCGGCGGGGCCTTACTGGGGGCATAATGCCATCATCCGCATCGCCCCCTTCCGGGCGCATGCGCGGCTGGAGACGCTGCCCGATGGCAGCCATATCCTCTCCCATGACCAGGTCGAGGCGGCGCGGCTGACCGCCGCCGGCTGGAAGGTGATGGTGCTGCCCGAGGAAGCGGGCAGCCTGTCCGGCAACCCGCCGGCGCTGCCCGAATTCATCGCGCGGGACCGCCGCTGGGGTGCTGGCAACATGCAATACCTCGCGCTGCTGCGCCTGCCGGGGTTGAGCTGGATGGGCCGCTGGCAATTGCTGCAAGCCATATTGCTGTTCCTGGCCGCCCCCTTCTGGGCGCTGCTGCTGCTGGCCGGGGTGATGAACGCGGCCACCGGCGGCGGCGCGGGCACCGACAGCGCCTTCCTCGCGGCCGCCATGCTGGCCGCCTGGGGCGCGCAGAACGCACCCAAGCTCGTGGGCTATGCGCAGGTGCTGCTGCAACCGGGGCTGGCCGCGCGCTATGGCGGGCGGGCGGTCTTCGCGCGCGGGGCGGGCCTGGAAATCCTGTTCGGCCTGGTGCTGGAAGCA
>JAPLOK010000286.1 GCA_026400775.1 Alphaproteobacteria bacterium
GCGGAGAGGCCTCGTGCAGGGTAGCACCTATGCCGACCAGGCCATCGGTATGCTGCATGCGCCGGAGGCCGGCGGGACGACAGCGGATGTGGATCGTGGTTACGGCACCAACGCGGAGCGGGTCCACCGGGTTTTCACCACCGGCTAGGCGGCTCGATCACACCGCTCGGCATCCGCGGCCCAGTGCTCAGCCATATGTCGCGCGCGCAGCCTGTTGGCGGCCGTCAGGGCCGTCTCGGTCGCGTCCCAGGCCACGCAATCGCGCGCCAGCAGCAGCGTCCGCGGGAATTCGCGCCGCACCAGTTCCAGGTCATGCAGCACGGCGATGATGGTCCGCCCCTCGCCATGCCAGCGCCGCAGCAGGGTCAGCATGTCGGTCGCTGTGCGCTCGTCGAGCGCGGTGAAGGGTTCGTCCAGCAGCAATATGGGCGCGTCTTGCACCAGCAACCGGGCAAAGAGCAGCCGTTGGAACTGCCCGGCCGACAGGCTGCCGACACCGCGGGCTTCGAAACCGCGCAGACCCACCGCCTCCAGCGCGGCGCGGGCGGCATCGCGGCCGGCCGGCGGCACGGCGCGGAACGCGCCATGGCCGGCCCATAGCCCGAACAGCACCACATCCAGCGCCGAAATCGGGAAGCTGCGATCAAGCTGGCTGGCCTGCGGCAACAACGCGACATGAGCAGCACCCTCGACCCGGCCTTCCAGCGGCGTCCGCAGCCCGGCGATGGTGCGCAACAAGGTCGACTTGCCGGCGCCATTGGGCCCGACCACCGCGGTCATGGAGCCGGGCAGGAATTCGCCTGACACATGGTGCACGGCAGGCCGGCCGTCATAGGCCACTGTCAGGTTGGTCAGGCGAAGGCTCATGCGTTGAACGCCCAGGCGCCAGCGGCCCAGATCGCGGCCAGCAGCACCGCGACTGCGATCAGCCGCGATGCCACTCCTGCGGAAAGCGCCAAGGGGTTCGTCATAGGGCTACGATATAACGCCCGGCCCCAACTCTGGCCAGTGCGCTCAGGGCGCGCCAAGTATGTTCCATGAATCTGGACCAGGATGCGGAGCTGCGCGCCGCCCTCGCCCGCCATCGCCTGTTCGCGACGGCGCTGCTCGGGCTGATGGGCGCATTGGTGGTGCTGGCCTATGCGGCCGGGCCGGGCTGGTGGATGGACCTGCTCGCGGCCTCCGCCAAGGCCGGGCTGGTGGGCGGCCTGGCGGACTGGTTCGCCGTCACCGCGCTGTTCCGCCGCCCGCTGGGCCTGCCCATCCCGCACACCGCGATCGTGCCGGCGCAGAAGGACCGGCTGGGTGCGGGGCTGGGGCGCTTCGTCGCCGGCCAGGTGTTCACCGAAGCCGAGTTGAAGCGCCTGCTGACACGGCTGGACCTGGCACAGGTGCTGAAGGGGTTCCTCTCCGACCCCGAGCAGTCCCGCCCCGCGGCGCAGGCGCTGGCGCAGATGCTGCCGCGCATCATGTCCACGCTGGAGGATGGCCGCGCGCGCAGGCTTTTCTCGCGGCTTGTGCCGCGCATGGCGGGCGGACCGGGGGCTGCCGCGGTGGTCGCGCGCGCCTTGCGCGCCATGCTGCAACGCGCGCGCCTTGCGCGCCATGCTGCAATCGGGCCGCCACCAGGCGGTGTTCGACGCGGCATTGCTGGAACTGCGCGCGGTGATGGTGGCCAAGGAGGAGGACCTGAAAACCGCCATCGAGGCACGCGTCCGCAAGGAGGGCGGCGCCCTGGTCGGCTGGGTCGCCGGCGCCTACACGGCGCGCAAGATCCTGACGCTGATCAACTCCGAGCTGGAACGCATGGAGCCCAATGACAGCGCATTGCGCCAGGGTTTCGAGCGTTGGATCGAGAGCGAAATCGCGCGGCTGGAAACCGACCCCGAGCGCATCGCAGCCTTTGGTCGTGCCGTGCGCCAGGCGCTGGCGCATCCGGCCGTGGTGGATTGGGTTGCAGACGTCTGGCAGCGGCTGCGCGATGCGCTGGCCACGGACGCGGCGAACCCCGATGGCCGCACCGTCGCCCTGCTGGAAGCCGCCTTCGGCAATGCAGGCAGCCTGCTGGCCGATGACCCGCTGGCCCGCCACCGGCTGAATCGCGGCCTCGAGGCGACGCTGGTGGCACTTCTGCCGGCGGCGCAATTGCGCATGGCCGAATTCATCGGCGGCGTGGTCTCGCGCTGGGATGCGGCGGAGCTGGTGGACAAGATCGAGCTGCGCGTCGGCAAGGACCTGCAATATGTGCGCGTGAACGGCACGCTGGTGGGGTTCCTGGCCGGCGGCGTGCTGTATCTGATCCTCGACGCGCTGTTCGGGCGGGTGGTGCATTGATCATCATCGGCGCCGGCGGGCATGCGCATGCGGTGATCGCGCTGTGGCGCGCCTTGGGCGAGGAGCCCCTGGGCCTGCTGGCCGATGACGGACCGGCCGAGGTGATGGGCCTCCGCCGCCTGGGCACGCCCGCGCGCGCCGGCGAATGGCGCGCGCGGGGCGTGGAGCGCGCCTGCATCGCCATCGGCGACAATGCGGCCCGCGCGCGGCTGGGCGCGGAACTGTCGCGCCTGGGCTTCGCGCTGCCGGCGGCGGTGCATCCTTCGGCTGTGGTGATGGATGACGCGCGCATCAGCGATGGCTGCGTGGTGATGCCGCGCGCGGTGCTGGGGGCGGCGGCGACGCTCGGGCCCTTCTGCATCCTCAATACGGCGGCCGTGCTGGACCATGAGGGCCGCGCCGGGGAGGCCGCGCATATCGCCATTGGCGCGGTGCTGGCCGGCGGTGTGCAGGTGGGCGCGCGGGCCTTCATCGGCGCGGGTGCGGCGGTGCTGCCGAAGCTGGTGGTGGGCGATGACGCTGTGGTGGGCGCGGGTGCCGTGGTGCTACGCGATGTGCCGGCGGGTACGCGGGTGGCCGGCGTGCCTGCCCGGGCCATCAGTGCATGAACACCCCGCCATCGACCACCAGCGTCTGCCCCGTGATCATCCCTGCCTGATCGCCGCAGAGGAACATCGCCGCGCCCACCAGATCGGCCGGCATCATGTCCCGCTTCATCGCGCGTTCATCGATGTTCTTCTGCCGCCCACGCGCCAGCTGAACGTCGTTCGCGAGCATCCCGTCGGACAGCGTATAGCCAGGTGCCAGGTTGTTCACCCGGATGCCATGCGGCCCCAATTCCCGCGCCATGGAGCGCGTGAGCCCCAGCACCGCCGCCTTGCTGGTGACGTAGTGCAGCATCAACGGATTGCCCTTGAAGGCCGTCGCACTGCCGATATGCAGGATCGCGCCCTGCCCTTGCGCCTTCATGTGCGGCACCACGGCGCGGGCGGTGTGGAACACCCCGTCGACATTCACCGACATGACGCGCCGCCAGGCCTCGGGCGTGATCTCCTCCAGCGGGCCGGGCAGCAGGGAGGTGAAGATGCCGGCATTGTTCACCAGCACATCGATACGGCCGTGCCGCGCCATTACCTCGGCCACCATGGCATCGACGCTGGCGGGGTCGGCCACGTCGCAGCCGATGCCGATGGCGCGCGGCAGGGTCGCAGCGGCGGCCGCGGCCCCCCTGGGGTCGGCAATCACGACATGATCGCCGCGCGCGGCGAAGCCCTCGGCGATGGCGAAGCCGATGCCCTGGGCGGCACCGGTGATAATGGCAATGCG
>JAPLOK010000215.1 GCA_026400775.1 Alphaproteobacteria bacterium
AGCCTTCCGCGCACTGCGTGCGCTCCAGCCATCGGGGCTGTGCATGGCCACCGATTCAGCCTTCCGCGCATTGCGTGCGCTCCAGCCATCGGGGGCCGGACGATGAGCGCCGCCTTGAAAACGGAAACACCCGCCCCGCTGGTGCGCGTGCGCGACCTGAACGTCACCTTCATGACGCGCGACCGCACCGTGCACGCCGTGAACGGCATGGATATGGACCTGGCCGCCGGCGAGGTGCTGTGCATCCTGGGTGAATCCGGTTCCGGCAAATCGGTCACGCTGCGCGCGCTGCTGCGCCTTCTGCCGAAATTCGCGCGCGTCTCGGGCAGCATCGAAGTCGCGGGCCGCGACGTGATGGCGATGAACACCAACACCCTGAACGATTATCGCGGCGGTGAGGCCGCGATGATCTTCCAGGAACCGATGACCGCGCTGGACCCGGTCTTCACCGTCGGCCGGCAGATCGCGGAAGTGGTGCAGCGCCACGAAGGCGCATCCCGCGCGCAAGCCGATGCGCGGGCGCTGGAATTGCTGGAACTGGTGCAAATCCCCTCCGCCAAGCGCCGCCTGGCCGCCTACCCGCATGAACTCTCCGGCGGGCTGCGCCAGCGCGCGATGATCGCCGTCGCCCTCGCCTGCCGCCCCAAGCTTCTGCTGGCCGACGAACCCACCACGGCGCTGGACGCCACGGTGCAGATCCAGGTGCTGCTGCTGCTGCGCGAATTGCAGCAGAAGCTCGGCATGGGCGTGATCTTTGTCACGCATGACCTGGGCGTGGCCGGTGAAATCGCCGACCGTGTGGCGGTGATGTATGCCGGCCGCGTGGTCGAGGAAGGCCCGATCGGCCCCTTCATGGCAGGCCCGCTGCACCCCTACCCGACCGGCCTGCTGAACAGCACGGTGCACGGCAACATGCGCGGCAAGGTGCTGACCACCATCCCCGGCGCGCCACCATCGCTGGCCACCGCGCCCACCACCTGCAGCTTTTCGCCGCGCTGCGGCCTGGCCGAGGCTGCCTGTGACGCGGGCGTGCCGCCGATGGTCGAGGCGGGCGGCGGCCGCCGGGCACGTTGCATCAAGGTGGCTGCCGGGTAAATTTGTCTGGCGGTGATGGGGCAGAGACCCTAGATCGCGCTTGGGCTTTTTTCCGGGAATGAAACCATATGCGTGTGTGGTCGCAATTGGCTGTGCTGGCGGTGCTGGGTGGCGCGGGTGCCGGTTGGCATCTCTATGCCGAGCAACTGGGCCTGCCGAAGCCGCTGGCGCTGATCGGCATGGATGCGAGCACCCAGGCAGCCGCACGCCCCGCCGGGCCGCCTGCGGGCGCGCCGCTGCCGGTCGCGGTCTCGGCCGTGCGCACCGCGCAGGTTTCCGAACGCGCGGAAAGCGTGGGCACGGTGCGCGCGCGGGAATCGGTCAACATCACCGGCAAGGTGGCCGGCATCGTCACCGCCATACGCTTCCAGGAAGGCCAGCTGGTGCAGGCCGGCGATGTGCTGGTGGAGCTGGACAGCGGCTCGGTCCGCGCCGAACTGGACCAGGCGCGCGCCGCCGCCGATGACGCCCGCGTACAGTTGCAGCGGGCCCGCGCCCTGCCCGCCGGCCAGGCGGTCTCGCAGGCGCAGATCGACCGGCTGGACGCCGCGGCGCGCCAGGCCGAAGGCCGCGTCCGGCAGTTCCAGGCTCGCATGGAGGAGCTGCGGCTGATCGCGCCCTTCAGCGGCCGCGTGGGGCTGCGCAGCGTGTCGCTGGGCGCGCTGATCCAGCCAGGCACGCTGATCACCACGCTGGATGACGCGGCACGCGTGCGCGTGGAATTCAACATCCCCGAGATGTTCCTGGCCCGCGTGCGCGCGGGCAATGTGGTGACTGCGACCTCGACCGCGCATGGCGCGCGCCGCTTTGAGGGCCGCGTGGCCGTGCTCGATACGCGCATCGATACCGCGACGCGCTCCATCCGCCTGATCAGCGAATTCGACAACGCCGATGAGGCGCTGAAATCAGGCATGTTCCTGAACGTGCAGATCACGCTGGCCACGCGCGACAACGCGCTGCTGGTGCCCGAGGAAGCGCTGGACCCGGTGGGCGAGCGCAACTTCGTCTATGTGGTGCGCGACGGCCGCGCGGCACGGCAGGAAGTGCAGCTGGGCCAGCGCATGCCGGGCGAGGTGGAAATCATCCAGGGCGTGCGCGCCAATGAACAGGTCGTCGTGCGTGGCCTGCAAAGGCTGCGACCCAATGCGCCGGTTCGCATCACCGAAACCCTGACCCGTCCGGTGAGCTGAGCCATGATGCTGTCCGATGTCTCGATCAAGCGGCCGGTCTTCGCGATGGTCGTGTCGCTGTTGCTGTGCGTGCTGGGCGGTGCCGCGATGTGGCAGATGCCGGTGCGCGAATTGCCCGCGATCGACCCGCCCATCGTGCAGATCACCACCATCTATCGCGGCGCTTCCGCGGCGGTCGTGGACACGCAGATCACCGAGATCATCGAGGGCGCGGTCGCGGGCATCGAAGGGGTGAAGACCATCACCTCGCAGTCGCGCGACGAACGCTCGGCGGTGACCATCGAATTCCGCCTGGGCCGCGATGTGGATAGTGCCGCGAATGACGTGCGCGACCGTGTGGCACGCGCACTCGCCCGCCTGCCCGAACAGGCCGAGACGCCGGTGGTCGCCAAGCAGGACGGCGATACGCGGCCCATTCTCTGGATCGCGCTGTCGTCGGACCGCTTCAACGGGATGGAGCTGACCGACATCGCGCGGCGGCGGATGGGCGATAGGCTCGCCACCGTCGATGGCGTCGCACAGATCATCTTCCAGGGTGAGCGGCGCTATTCCATGCGCATCTGGCTGGACCGCCAGGCGATGGCAGCGCGCGGCCTGACCGTGCAGGATGTGGAAGAAGCGATCCGCCGCGAAAACGTGGAACTGCCCGGCGGGCGCCTGGAATCCACCACCCGCGAATTGACCGTGCGCACCGATACGCGCCTGTCTCGCCCGGAGCAGTTCCGCACGCTGGTGGTTTCGCGAAACGTGGCCTCGGGTGCGCAGGTGCTGCTGGGCGAGGTCGCGCGCGTGGAAGTGGCCCCCGAGGAGCCGCGCGGCGAGTACCGCATCAATGGGCGGCCCGGCGTGGGCCTGGGCATCCTGCGGCAATCGACCGCGAATACCCTTTCGGTCGCGAATGGCGTGAAGGCGGAGGTGGACCGCATCCGCCCCTCGCTGCCCGAGGGCGTGAACGTCGACTACGGCTTCGACGAAAGCCTGTTCATCGCACAATCCATCTACGAGGTGGAGCACGCGCTGATCACGGCACTTCTGCTGGTCGTCGGTGTGATATTCCTGTTCCTGCGCAGCTTCCGCGCAACAATCATTCCCGCGGTCGCCATCCCGGTCTCGATGATCGCCTCCTTCATCGCGATGAACGCGATGGGCTTCTCCATCAATGTGCTCACGCTGCTGGGCATGGTGCTGGCCATCGGCCTGGTCGTGGATGACGCGATCGTGGTGCTGGAAAACGTCCACCGCCGCATCGAGGAAGGCGAGCCGCCCTTGCTCGCAGCCGTGCGTGGCACGCGCGAAATCGCCTTCGCGGTCATCGCCACCACGCTGGTGCTGGTGGCGGTGTTCGTGCCGCTCTCCTTCCTGGGCGGATCGACGGGGCGGCTCTTCACCGAGTTCGGATTGGCCTTGGCGGCATCGGTGCTGTTCTCGGGCGTGGTGGCACTCACGCTGACGCCCATGATGTGCTCACGCCTGCTGCGCGCGGAGGACAGCCACACCCGACTGGTGCGCTGGACCGAGCCGTTCTTCGTCGGCATGAACAACGTGTTCCGCTTCACGCTGAACGGCGCGATGAAGGCGCCGATCATCACGCTCGCTTTCGCGTTCCTGCTCTCTGGCCTGTCGGTCGTGCTGTTCAACCTGCTGCCCAAGGAATTCACCCCGGTCGAGGACCGCGGCGTCGTCATCATCCCGGCGACCGGTCCCGAAGGTGCGAGCTTCGGCTATATGCGCGAGCACGTGGAACACATCGAACGCCAGATGCAGCGCTATGTCGACAATGGCGAGGCAGCATCGGTCTTCTCGACGATGGGCGGGTTCCAGCGCCCGCCGCAATCCAATGTCGGCAATGTATTCATCCGGCTGGCACCCTGGCATGAGCGCGAGCGCAAGGCCCAGGCCATCCAGCGCGAGGTGATGCCGCAGGTGGTGCAGATCCCAGGCGTGCGCGCCTTCGCGCTGCTGCCGCCCACCTTCAACACCGGCGGCGGCGGTGGCTTCCAGCCGCCCATCCAGTTCGTCATCGGCGGGCCGGATTACGACACGCTGGTGCAGTGGCGCGACCTGATCCTGGAACGCGCGCGCACCAACCCGAACCTGCTCAACGTGGACAGCAATTTCCGCGAGACCCAGCCCGAAATCCGCGTTGATATCGACCGCAGGCGCGCGGCCGATCTCGGCATCTCGATCCAGGCGATCGGCCGCACGATCGAGACCATGCTGGGCTCGCGCGAAGTCGGCACCTATGTCGTGGGCGGGCAGGAATACCGCATCCTGGCGCAGGCCGAGGCCGGGCGCCGCGTCACACCTTTCGATCTGGAAAACATCTTCGTCCGCACATCCTCGGGTGCGTCTGTGCCGATCTCCTCCTTGGTGCGCCTGGGCGAACGCGCCCGCGCGCAAACCCTGTTCCGCGCGGACCGTGTGCGCGCCATCACCATCACAGCATCGCTCGCACCGGGCTATTCCATCGGCGAGGCGCTGAACTTCCTCGACGGCGCGGCCGCGCAGCTGCTGCCGACCGAAGCGCGCATCAGCTATCGCGGCCAGTCGCTGGACTTCAAGGAAAGCTCGTCCGCGCTCTACATCACTTTCCTCTTTGCGCTGCTGATCGTGTACCTGGTGCTGGCAGCGCAGTTCGAGAGCTTCATCCACCCGCTGATCATCCTGTTCTCGACCCCGCTCGCGGTCACCGGCGGGTTGCTGGGCCTCTGGTGGGTGGGGCTGTCGCTCAACATCTTCAGTCAGATCGGCATGGTGCTGCTGATCGGCCTGATGGCGAAGAACGGCATCCTGGTGGTGGAATTCGCGAACCAGCTGCGCGACCGTGGGCTGTCCATCTACGACGCGGTGCTGGAAGCCTCGGTCGCACGCCTGCGCCCCATCCTGATGACCTCGATCGCGACCGTCCTCGGCGCCGTGCCACTGGCTTTCGCCACCGGCGCCGGCGCCGAAAGCCGCGAGGCGCTGGGCTGGGTGATCGTGGGCGGCGTCACGCTCTCCACCTTCGTCACGCTCTATGCCATCCCCGCGCTGTACCTGCTGCTGGCCCCCTTCACGAAGCCCATCGGTTCGATCGCGGCGAAACTGGCCGAACTGGAAGTGCGCACGCCGCACGCCAAGGCTGAAGGGCCGCAGGCTCCGCGCCCGGCGGAGTAGAGGAGCGCTGGTTGCGCTGGGGAGGACAGCGTCCTCCCCAGGATCACCGGTGTCCCCCTACCCGCCGCGCATTGCCGCTGCCACGGCTTGGTCGCGTGCGTCCTCGCTGGCGGCCAGTGCTGCCGCGGCGCCGTGGGCATCCGCGGCGTTGCGGTTCTGCGAGAGTTTGCGTTTGCCGATCAGTCGCTCGACGGTCAGCACCACGCCGACGATGCCTTTCAGTTGCGATGCCACGAAATCATCCGGCGCGTCGGTCACCGCCCAAGGCTGCGCGCGCTGCCCTTCATGATGTGCTGTGAGCACCGAGACGATGCCGTGCAGCCGCGCCGCGTCCTCGATGATCTCGATCGGGCCATGGGCGTGCACCGCTTCGTAGTTCCAGGTTGGCACCACGCGGTGGTGCTCCGCCTTGGACGGGTAGGAGGACGGCGTGACATACCCCTCCACCCCTTGAAACACCGCGATGCCTCGCGCCAGCCCGCGCCAATGCGGATTGGCCCGTGCGACATGCCCGATCACCTGCCGATCAACGAACAACAGCGGCAGATGCGTGATGATCGGCACCCCGTCGGCGCCATTGCTGACCAGCAGTGACAGGCGCGAGCGCGCCATGATCTCGGCCAGGATTGCGGGGTCGTCTTCACGGAAGGCAGGTGGGTTATACACGGTACGATCATAGCACGCCCCTTGACACCCTCAACCCGCCATGCGCGCAAGCGACCCATGACCGAGCCCATGCCCGACTTCCTGAATCGCGACCGCCCGCCCGTGCCTGACCTGGTCGTGCCGCAGGGCGTGCAGCCCTTCCATCTGGAGGGTCGCCCGGTGCGTGGCCGCCTGATCCGCCTAGGGCCGCTTGCGCATGCGCTGCTCTCCCGCCACGACAACCCGCCGGCCATCACGCGCCTGGTCGGCCAGGCCTTGGCGCTGACCGCGGGGCTTGCATCCGCGCTGAAATACCGCGGCAGTTTCTCGGTACATGCGAAGGGCGATGGCGCCGTCTCCATGCTGGTCTCGGACTGCACCGATGACGGCCAGCTGCGCGGCCATGCCGGCCTGCGCGCGGAGATGCTTGCCGAGCTTCTGGCGGTGGAACCCGACCCGCCGGCCGGTGCGCTGCTGGGCTCAGGCTATATCGCCTTCACCGCCGACCAGGGCCCGGACATGGACCGCTACCAGGGCATTGTGGCGCTCGAGGGCGGCACGCTGGCGGAGATGACGCACCACTACTTCGCCAGCAGCGAACAGTTGCGCGCGGAGATCCGCCTGGCCTGCGCGCGCACGCCCGATGGCTGGCGCGCCTCCGCACTGATCCTGGAGCGTGTGGCGAGCGACGGCGGCATCAACGACGCGGCCGATACCGACCAGGACGAGGCCTGGGCCACCGCGCTCGCGCTCGCTTCCACGCTGACTGATGCGGAACTGCTCGATGACCGGCTGGAGGCCACGCATCTGCTGCACCTGCTGTTCAGCACCGAGGGACTGGTGCTCGATCGCGCGCGCGCGCTGTCCTATGGCTGCCGCTGTTCGCGCGCGAAGCTGGCCGCCGTGCTGGGTGGCTTCCCCGATGACGACCTTGATGAGATGGCCGACATCGCCGGCGACATCACCATGACCTGCGAATTCTGCAACCACGACTTCGTCTTCCCACGCGCGGAGGTGCGGCGCGGATAGAGCGCCATCAGCCCGGCTTGGCCGGGCTTTGAATCGCCCTCTCACAACGGCTGCTTGCCAGCGGGCGCAGCGCTGGCAACGATGCGGGCATGCGCTTCCTCCTGCTTCTGCTGCTCGCCGCCACGCCTGCCATGGCGCAGCGCGACACGCTGACCATCGGCATCACGCAGTATCCGTCAACGCTGCACCCCAATATCGAGAACATGGCCGCGAAGTCCTATGTGCTGGGTTTCGCCCGCCGTCCGCTGACGGCCCATGACGCCGACTGGGCGCTGGTCTGTATGCTGTGCGAGACGCTGCCCAGCTTGCAGGACGGCCTGGCGCGGCTGGAGACCACACCCGATGGCCGCCCCGGCATCCGCATCACCATGCGGCTGCGGCAGGGGCTGCGCTGGGGCGATGGCACGCCGATCACCGCCGAAGACCTGCGCTTCGCCTGGGAAGCCGGGCGCGCCCCCGCAACGGGCTTCGGGCCGGCCGAGATGTATCGCAGCATGTACGAGCTGATCGTGGTGGATGCGCGCACGGTGGAAATCCGCGTCGATCGCGTGACCTTTGATTTCGCGTCCATGGGCGATTTCCAACCGCTGCCCGCGCATGTCGAACGCGCGATCTGGCAGGCCGATCCGCGCGCCTATCGCACGCGCACATTGTATGACCGGGAGCCGACGAATCCCGCGCTGTGGTCCGGCCCGTATCGCGTAACGCAGGTGCAGCCCGGCCAGGGCATCACGATGGAACGCAACCCGATGTGGTCTGGCGCGGCGCCGCATTTCCGCACCATCCGCGTGCGCACAGTGGAGAACACCACAGCACTGGAAGCGCAATTGCTGGCCGGCCAGGTGGACATGATCGCGGGCGAGCTGGGCCTGCCGGTGGAGCAGGTGGCGGCGCTGGAACGCCGCACGCAAGGCCGGTTTCGCGTCGAATACCGCCCAGGCCTGATCTATGAGCACATCACGCCGAACCTGGACAATCCGGCGCTGGCCGACCGTCGCGTACGCCAGGCGCTGCTAATGGCGGTGGACCGCCAGCGCATCGTGGACCAGCTGTTCGGCGGGCGGCAGACCGTGGCGCATTCCAATGTGAATCCGCTGGACCGCATGGCGGACCCGGACGTGCATCGCTGGCCCTTCGATGCGGCGCGCGCGGCGGCGCTGCTGGACGAAGCGGGCTGGCGCGCAGGGCCCGATGGCATCCGGCGCAATGCCGCCGGCGAGCGGTTGGCGCTGGATTTGATGACCACCGCCGGCAACCGCTCGCGCGAGCAGGTGCAGCAGGTATTGGCCGCGCAATGGCGCGCGGTGGGCGTGGAGACGCGCATCAGGAACGAACCACCGCGGGTATTTTTCGGCGAAACGCTGCGCCAGCGGCGCAACCAGGGCCTGTCGATGTTCGCCTGGATCAGCACGCCGGAAAACGTGCCGCGCAGCAGCATGCACAGCGAGGAAATCCCGACCGCCGCGCGCAACTGGTCCGGCCAGAATGGCGGCGGCTTCCGCAACGCAGAGGTTGATGAATTGCTGGAACGCCTGCCCATCACGCTGGAGGCCGAGGCGCGGCGGCCCTTATGGGCGCGGCTGCAGGCGATCTATGCGCAGGAGTTGCCGGCGCTGCCCTTGTGGTTCCGCCAGGATGCGCATGTCTGGCCCATGTGGCTGGAGGGCGTGCGGCCGACGGGGCATTTGAATGCGTCGTCGCTCTGGGCCGAGCATTGGCGGGCGCGATGATCGCCGCCCGCCTGGCGCAGATCGCCATCACCACGGTCGCACTCTCCTTCATCTTCTTCATGCTGATCGGCCTGATGCCTGGCGACCCGATCGACCTCGCCATCGCCAGCGACCCGCGCCTGACCGCGGAGGACGCCGCACGCCTGCGGGCCCTGCACGGCTTGGACCAGCCGCTGCTGTCCCGCTACTTCGCCTGGGTCAGCGCGGTGCTCTCTGGAAACCCAGGGTTTTCCAGGCTTTTCGCGCAGCCTGTGGCGGCACTGATTGGCCCCGCCTTGCTCTCCACGCTGACACTTCTGGGCTTCGCACTCGGCATCGCGGTGGTGCTGGGCACAGCGCTCGGTGTGCTGGCGGCACTGCGGCCGCGCGCCGCGCCAGCCGTGCAGACACTCGCGCTGCTGGCGCAATCCGTGCCCGGCTTTTGGCTCGGCATCATGCTCATCGTGGTCTTCGCGGTGTGGCTCGGCTGGCTGCCGGCGGGCGGCGCGGAGGGCGGCTGGCACACGCTGATCCTGCCCGTCGCCGCGCTCGCTTTCGCCAACCTCGCCGCCTATGCGCGCCACGCCGCCAGCGCCATGGCCGGCGCCCTGCACGACCCCTGGATCCGCTCCGCCCGCGCGCGCGGCGCCAGTGAATCCCGCATCGCCTGGCGGCACGCCTTCCCGAACGCCGCCGTACCTGTGATCACGCTCATCGGTCTCGACGCTGGCGCGCTGGTCAGCGGCGCCGTCATCACCGAGGCGCTGTTCGCGCGGCCCGGCATGGGCAAGCTGATCTTCGACGCCATCATGGGCAATGACAGCAACCTGGCCTTGCTGGCGCTGCTGGTGGTGGCGGTGGTGACCATGCTGGGCAGCCTGGGCGCGGACCTCGCGCAACGCGCGCTGGACCCGCGCATCCGATGAAGCTGCGCATTGGCCTTGCATTGCTGGCCATGGTCGCGCTGGCGGCGATCGCGGCCCCCTGGGTGGGCAGCCATGACCCCTTCGCGCCGGACCTGTTCAACCGCTACGCGCCGCCCTCGGCCGCGCATCTCTTGGGCACGGATGATCTGGGGCGCGATGTCGCGCTGCGGCTGCTGCATGGCGCCCGCGTCTCGCTGGCGGTGGGCCTGGGGGCGGCGCTTATGGCGATGCTGGTGGGCACCGCGGCCGGGCTGCTCGCCGCCTGGCGCGGCGGCTGGTGGGATGCGGTGCTGATGCGCCTGGCCGACGCGCTGCTGGCGCTGCCGGCGCTGCCGCTGCTGATCGTGCTCTCGGCGCTCGACCCCGCCGCGATCGGCCTGCCGCGCGGCGAGGCCGTCGCGGATATCCTGCGCATCGCCGTCATCCTGGCCGGCTTCGGCTGGGTAGGTGTGGCGCGGCTGGCACGCGCGGCCGCACTATCGGTGCTGGCGCAGGATTTCGTGCGCGCCGCCCGCGCACTGGGAGTGTCGGAAACGCGGCTGCTGCTGCGCCACGTGCTGCCGCAGCTCCCACCGCCTATCGCGGTGGCGACCGCGCTGGCGGTGGCGGGGGCGATCCTGGCCGAAAGCGCGCTGTCTTTTCTGGGCCTGGGCATCGCGCCGCCTGCCGCCAGCTGGGGCAACATGCTCGCCAATGCGCAGGAGGCGGTTTTCGCCGCACCGCTGGTGGCGCTGTGGCCCGGGCTTGCGATCCTGCTCACCGTGGCGGGGTGCAGCCTCGTCGCCGATGGCCTGCGCCGCTGATGGCGCGCGGCATGCAACGCGCATCCCTATCCCCGGCTGAACCGCCTAATCACCCTCCTCATCGCTCCGTAGCAGGGCTTGCCGCCCAAGCCCGCGCCAGCGCGGCACAAGCGCCCCGGCGGCGGCACTCTTTCGCGTTTTCTCGCCGAAGAACTCGACCACAACGCGCGCATACAGCGCGACAGCAACATCATGCCGGAGGGCTGATCTCCTCCGCATTCTGGCGTATCCAGCCCGCAACAGGAGGACCGCCATGCTGCTGGGCTGCATCGCCGATGATTTCACGGGTGCCACCGATCTAGCCTCCACGCTGGTGCGCATGGGCATGCGCACGGTGCAGGTGATCGGCGTGCCGGATGGCCCGCTGCCGGAAGCAGACGCCATCGTCATCGCGCTGAAGTCCCGCACCGCGCCGGTCCATGATGCGGTCACTTGGTCGCTGGCGGCCTGCGATGCGCTGCTGGCCAGCGGCGCGCGGCAGATCATGTTCAAGATCTGCTCCACCTTCGACAGCACGCCCGCGGGCAATATCGGCCCCGTCGCGGATGCGCTGATGAAGAAGCTGGGGGCGGCCTTCGCCATCGCCTGCCCCGCCTTTCCGACCAATGGCCGCACGGTGTTCCAGGGCCATCTCTTCGTGGGCCACGCGCTGCTGAACGAGAGCGGCATGGAGAACCACCCGCTGACACCGATGACCGACGCCAACCTGGTGCGCGTGATGGCAGCGCAGACCGAAGCCAGCGTGGGGCTGCTGCCTTTCGTCACTGTGGAGCAGGGTGCGGGTGCGATCCGCAAGGCGCTGGGGGCCTTGCGCGAACAGGGCCGCCGCTACGCCATCGTCGATGCGGTGACCGATGCGCATCTGATGGCCTTGGGCGAGGCCATCGCACAGCACCCGTTGTTGATCGGCGGCAGTGGCATCGCGATGGGGTTGCCTGCGAATTTCCGTACAGCCGGCTTGCTGCCCGCGCGCGATGACGCGGCAGCACTGCCTGCGCATGCGGGCCACGCGGCGGTGCTGGCGGGCAGTTGCTCGCGCGCGACGCTCTCGCAGATCGGCCTCGCTCGGGACCACATGCCGACCCTGGAACTGGACGCGCTGGCCACGCCCGATGCGGCAGCACTGGCCGCACGGGCCATCGCCTGGCTGGAGGGACGCATCGGTGCGGGGCCGGTGCTGATCGCCGCCTCCGCGCCGCCTGAGCGCGTGGCGGCGTTGCAGGCCAAGCTCGGGCGCGAGGCCGCGGGCATGCTGCTGGAGGATGCGCTGTCGGAAGTGGCGGCGCACATGGTCGCGCGTGGCGTGCGGCGCCTGCTGGTGGCGGGCGGCGAGACCTCGGGTGCTGTGGTGCAGCGGCTTGGCGTGCAGTCCTTGCGCATCGGCGCGGAGATCGATCCCGGCGTGCCCTGGACCTGGGCTGAGGGAAGCGGCCCGGCGATGCATCTGGCACTCAAGAGCGGCAATTTCGGTGCGCGCGACATGTTCGTGAAGGCTTTCGACCATGCATGAAGCCGCCCTGCGCGAGCAATTGGTGGAACTGGCGCGCAGCCTGTTCCAGCGCGGCTTTTCGGTCGGCAGTGCTGGCAATATCAGCGTGCGCCTGGCGGATGGCTACCTGATGACACCGACCAATTCCTCGCTCGGCCGACTGGATGCGCAGCGGCTGTCGAAGCTGGATGCGCAGTGGAACCACATCAGCGGCGACAAGCCCTCGAAGGAGGTGTTCATGCACCGCGCCGTGCTGACCGCGCGGCCTGATGCCGGTGCGGTCGTGCATCTGCACAGCACGCACGCCACTGCCATCGCCTGCCTCGCGCCGGTGGGCGAGACCGCGCCCATTCCACCACTGACGCCCTATTTCGTGATGCGCGTGGGCCGCGCACTCCCGGTGCTGCCGTATCACCGGCCTGGCGATGGCGCGATGGAGGCCGGCATCCACGAAGCGGCGAAGACCGCGCGCGCCGTGCTGCTGGCCAATCACGGCCCGGTCGTGTCGGGGCGCACGCTGGAGGATGCAGTGGCGGCGGCGGAGGAGCTGGAAGAATCGGCACGCCTGGCGCTGATG
Source organism: Alphaproteobacteria bacterium (assembly GCA_026400775.1). GTDB lineage: Bacteria > Pseudomonadota > Alphaproteobacteria > Acetobacterales > Acetobacteraceae > Rhodovarius. Next base: position 12,620 of record JAPLOK010000215.1, read on the forward strand.
CTGCGCGGCATGCCCGCACGCGCGTTGAGCGCGGCGCAGGTCGATGAATTGCTGACGAGCTTCGGATAGAAAAAGGGCGCCGCCATCGCTGGCGGCGCCCGGTTCACGCGATACGCGACGTGATCAGGAAGCGCTGGGCTCGGTCGCCGGAGCAGGCGCGGGAGCGGCCTTCTTCTTGGCGGCGGGCTTCTTCGCAGCGGGCTTCTTGGCAGGTGCTGCCTTCTTCGGAGCAGCGGCCTTCTTCGCGGGAGCCGCGGCCTTCTTCGCAGCCGGCTTCTTGGCAGGCGCTGCCTTCTTGGCGGGCGCTGCCTTCTTGGCGGGAGCGGCGGCCTTCTTCGCGGGAGCGGCGGCCTTCTTCGCAGCCGGCTTCTTGGCGGGCGCGGCCTTCTTCGCGGGGGCAGCGGCCTTCTTCGCGGGGGCAGCGGCCTTCTTCGGGGCAGCAGCCTTCTTCGCCGGAGCCGCGGCCTTCTTCGGGGCAGCAGCCTTCTTCGCGGCCGGCTTGGCTTCGGCGCGCGAACGTGCGGAAGCGGGCTTCGCAGCGCGCTTCGGAGCGGCCATGGCCATCGCCTGGGCGCGCGGTTTGATCTCG
>JAPLOK010000501.1 GCA_026400775.1 Alphaproteobacteria bacterium
CGTGGTCGGCACCGATGGCTGGTCCTGGGATGCGCCGTTCAGCCACACCAAGAAGCGCGTGACCGAAACCGGTGATGCCGGCCTGATCTGGGAAGGCCACCGCGCGGGGCGCGAGATCGGCTATTGCCACATGGAAAAACTGTCGAACCTCGAAGCCCTGCCGAGCACGGGCTTCATGGTCGCAGCCTTCCCTGTGAAGATTCACCGCGCCTCGGCCGGCTGGGTCCGCGCCGTCGCGATCATCGAGGAGTGAAAGCCATGCGTCGCATGCTTCTCGCGCTGCTGATCGCAGCAACACCCGCCGCAGCACAGTGGCGCCCCGACGGCCCGATCACTTTTGTGAGCCCTTATGCGCCCGGCGGTGCGGATGCATTCATGCGGACCATCGGAGAGTTCTTCAGCCAGCAACTGGGTCAGCCTCTGGCCGTGGTGAACCGCGATGGCGGCTCTGGCGTGGTCGGCATGCGCAGCGTGGCCAGCGCCGCGCCCGATGGCCGCACCCTGGGCATGACGCCAATGACGCCGGTGGTCGTGCAGCCGCACATGGTGCGCAACCTCGGCATCGATCCGACCAGCTTCGCGCCCGTCTGCGGCACGAACGAGAATGTGCTGGGCATCGTTGTGCGCAGCGAAACGCCGATCCGCACCTTGCCCGAACTGGTCGCCGCCGGCCGCGCCCGCGCGATGACCTATGGCAGCGCAGGGCCGAACAGCCTGCCCTTCCTGGGCGTCTGGCGCATCCAGCGCGCGACGGGCGTGGAGTTCACGCATATCGCCTATCGCGGCGACCCGCCGCATCTGGTGGAATTGCTGGGTGGGCGGCTGGATTTCTCCACCACCGTCGTGGCCTCGGCCAGCGAATTCATCCAGGCCGGGCGAATGCGGCTGATCGGCGTGTTCAGCCATGGCCGCCACCCCGACTTCCCCGATGTACCGACCGCGCGCGAGCAGGGGATCGACGCGCTGCAATTCAGCCAGGTGGGCATCTACGCGCCGCGCGGCGCGCCAGACGCCGTGCTGGCGCGCTACGAACAGCTCTGCCGCGAGGCGCTGGAAACCGAAGCTGTCCGCCGCGTCGCCGCGCAGCTGCGCGTGGTCATCCGCTACATGTCGCGCGCCGATTTCGGCGCGATGATCGCCAGTGAATACGAGGCTTATCGCGGCATACTGCGCGACCTGGGCGTGCAGCCGGAGTAGCGTGCCAGGCAGATCGCCGCAGGCTTCCGCAGCGAGAAGACGCCCGGCATCGGCCAGCGATGGCGCGGTTGGCAGCGCAGCCGCGCTATCGCGGCCGCGCAAGCTCGGGCAGGGCGAGCTTGCGCACCGCATCCTCGCCGGCAGCCGTGATGCGCGCAGGTCCGATCTCAGCCTCGGGGTGGTCGCTATTGCGCCACGCCTTGTAGTCATCCTCGTATTCCCAACCGAGGCCCTCGGCCAGCAGATGCACCCAGTTCAGCACGCGGATACCGTGGGTGCGTTCCAGCCCGACCAGTTCGCGATGGCAGGAATGGAAGATGGTGCAGATGGTATCCGCGCCCACAGCGCGCGCAGCGGCCACCAGCCTTTCCCTATGGGCCGGTAGCGCGCCCGGCACATTGGCCAGACCGAAGCACATGTAGGACGGCGCGCGATAATCATCTTCCAGCACGGTGACGCCTGGCACGAGGCGCAGCAATGCGGGCACCGCTTCGTTCACGCCGGTGCGGTTGCCGATATGCCGGTCCACCACCACGCGCGCGGCAAAGCGGTGTGTCATCAATGGCGCCAGGGCATCAGCGCGTTCCAGCACCGCTTGTGCCAGGTGCAGATGGTCGAAACGCTGGGTGCGCGCGGCCCCCATGAAATCATCCAGGTTGGAATGGCAGCTTGGGCACCAGGTGATGACGCGCGCCGCACCGCTCTCGTTGAAGCGGTCCATGGTGCGGTTGGCCATGCCTTCGGCGATGCGCGGGGTGCTTTCCTTCACGCTGCCGCAGCAGGTTGCCGGCCCGCCCACCGGTCGCGCCGGGGTGCCGAGCGCGGCCATCAGCCGCTCCGACAGGCGGATGATCTCGGCATGGCGCGTCATGTTGCAGCCGTACCAGAACAGGTCCTGCGTCATTGCCAGCGCTCCCATTCTTCTTCGGTCATTGTCAGTCGTGCGAAGGTTTTGACACGCGCCATCGCATCACGCCCATCGCGCGGCGGCAGCGCGCCGCTTTCCTGCGCGCGGAATTTCGCCAGGCGCAGCATCAGCATCGGGTTCACTGCCTCAGGGCAGGCCGGTACGCAGACGCCGCTGCGCGTGCATGCGCTGGTCCACGCGCGCGACGCCGCATCGCCAGCGCCGCCCCGCAGCAGGTCCAGCACGCCGCCCATGATCGTCGCGCCATGCGCGCCCTGCGCCGCGGGCGCGTGCGCGATCATTGGGCAGGCCCGGAAGCATTCGCCGCAGCGCGTGCAGGCGGCGAGCATGCGCGCCGTCTCGGCCTCACGCAGAGCGGTCCAGTTCTGGTGCTGCGCTACCATCCGTTGACGCGGTCCCACACCGCGATCACCTCGCGCGAGCCATCGACCACATGGTAGCGCTCATGCGCTGCCACCGTCATGCAGGTGTGGTTGGGGGCCACGCGCACGCGATCGCCCACGCGCAGCTGCATAGGGCCTGGCGAGACCTCGCCATGCTCCTGGTGCGTGCGGATGATGATGGCCTCGCCAAAGCCCGGGCGCGCATCCATGTCCAACACCAGGCCGAAGCCGTAATCCCTGGGTGCGGCCTGCGTGGCGCGGTCCTTGCTGAGCGCCAGCCCGCCGCTGTCGAGCAGGATGGTCCCCTGCGCAGGCCGGCGGCCGATCACGCTGGCCAGCACCGTGACAGCGATGTCCTCCTGCGGATGTGTGCCGAGCTGCGCCTGAAACAGGTCGCCGAACATGTACACGCCCGCGCGCACTTCGGTGATGCCATCCAGCCGCTTGGCATGCAGCGCGGTAGGCGAGGAGCCGAGCGAGACGATGCCAGGCCGCAGGCCCGCATCGCGCAGCATCGCGGCCGCCTGCACCACGCCCGCGCGCTCCTCCTCGGCGATGCGCGCCATCGTCGCGATATCACGGCCCGCATAGGAATGTCCGCCA
>JAPLOK010000079.1 GCA_026400775.1 Alphaproteobacteria bacterium
CTGGCCGGCGCGATGCTCCGCACCGCGCGCCTGGAGGCCGAGGCCGGACCCGTCGCGCGCCCGCGCAACTTCGTCGAGGAAGAGCGCCGCGTGGCGCTGGTGGGCGAGCTCTTCCCCGCCGACCCGCCAGGCATTGCGATGGTGCTCGCGCCGCTGGGCCTGGGTGTGGCGCCGCAGACACCGGCGCGCGAATGGCGTGATCTGTACGCGGCGCTGGACAGCGAAGTGGTCGCCGCCGTGCACCCCTTCTACACTGCGACGATCCGCGAATTCCGCGCCGCCGGACGGCCCGTGGTGGGCAGCGGGCCGGTGGGTGTGGAGGGCACGGCCGCCTGGCTCGACGCCATCGCCAAGGCCGCCAATGTCGAACCCGCGCGGCTGGATGCGGCCAAGGCCAAGCTGCTGCCCGCGATCCGTGGCGCACTCGCCTCCGCGCCCATCAGGGGCCGCATCACCGTCAGCGGTTATGAGGGCAGCGAACTTCTCGTCGCGCGCCTGTTGATCGAGGCCGGCGCTGAAGTGCCGTATGTCGGCACCGCCTGCCCGCGCACCGAATGGTCCGACCCGGATCGCGAATGGCTGAACGCACATGGCTGCTTCGTGCAGTACCGCGCCAGCCTGGAGCAGGACCTGGCGGCGATGAAGACGGTCAAGCCTGACCTCGCCATCGGCACCACGCCGCTCGTGCAGAAGGCGAAGGAAATGGGCATGCCCGCCCTCTACTTCACCAACATGATTTCGGCGCGGCCGCTGTTCGGCATCGCGGGCGCGGCATCGCTGTCCGCCATCGTGGCGAACCAGGTCCGCAACAAGGGTCGCTTCGACCAGATGGTCGAATTCTTCGACGGCGTCGGCACGCCGGATCGCGCTGGCTATGGCTGGCAAGGCGTGCCGGAGGACCACCCGGCCTTCAAGGAGCGCTTCCGCAAGATGCGCGCTGCCAAGGCCAAGGCCGAGGAGGCGATCGGCACATGAAAACCTTCCCGTCTCAAACGCCAACGGGCTTTCGCCGCACTGGCGGTGGCGCGCATTCGCGCGCTTGGCGTCACGCCGCGGAGTGCGCGGCATGACGCTGGTCCTCGATCATGATCGCGCCGGCGGATATTGGGGCGCCGTCTATGTCTTCACCGCCGTGCGCGGCATGCGCGTGGTGATCGATGGCCCGGTGGGTTGCGAAAACCTGCCCGTCACCTCCGTGCTGCACTACACCGACGCGCTGCCGCCGCATGAACTGCCTGTCGTCGTCACCGGCATCGACGAAGACGCGATGTCGCGTGACGGCACCGAACCCTTGCTGAAGCGCGCCGCCGCCTCGCAGGATCCGGACCTTCCCGCCGTGGTGGTGACAGGCTCCATCGCCGAGATGATCGGCGGCGGCGTCACGCCTGAAGGCTCCAACCTCTCCCGCTTCATCCCGCGCACCATCGACGAAGACCAATGGCAATGCGCCGATCGCGCGATGAATTGGTTGTGGTCCGAGTACGGCATCAAGCGCGGCAAGCTGAAGCCGCGCGCGCGCAAGGAAGGCGACAAGCCGCGGGTCAACATCATCGGCCCCATCTACGGCACCTTCAACA
>JAPLOK010000426.1 GCA_026400775.1 Alphaproteobacteria bacterium
CCGGCCTATGCCGATGTCATCGTGCGGCGGTGGCAGGAAACGACCGGCGAAGCCGCCGTGCTGGAGGGCGATGATCGCATCTTCGCCGATGTCGCTGCGCTGCGAGCCAGGGAGACCAACTCGGCCATCGGTAACACCTAAGTTCAACGCAGCGGCAACTGCCCCTCAGGTTCCTGCATCCAGGCCGGGATGTCGCGCTGCGCATGCAGCACCCGCCAGACGTCGAGGTGGTCGTCCCGCTCGACGTAGAACACCAGATACGGGTAGCGCCGGAGCGGCCAGGCGCGGAGCCCTTCCAGCCGCAACTCGAAGCCATAGCGTGGCGAGCCAATGGCCGGATGCTGCGCGATCCGCCGGAACGCCCGCTCCAGCGCGTCAATGAAGGCCAGCGCGACCGGCTCGCCGGCTTCCGCCACGTAGTGAGCGATGGCCTGGTCGATGTCGCGCTGTGCCGCCTCTCGCGGAATGACCGGCTTGGCGGTCACGCCTGCGTTTGTTGGCGGACGCGGCGGCGCAGCGTGTTGAAGTAGGCGTCATCCGCCGGCGCTGCCGGAGCAGATGCCGCGCCGTCCAGCAGCAGGCCGCGCAGGCGCTCGCGCTCCTGATCCTTGCGGATCAGTTCGCGGACATACTCGCTGCTGGTGCTGTACCCACGCGCGGCGACCTGCTCCTCCACGAAGGATTTTAGCCCGTCCGTCAGGGAGACATTCATGGTGCCCATGGGCCAGACGATACCTGGGTTTAGCAAAATTTGGCAAGAATGATGTGGGCCGGGAGGTGCTCCAGGCCGGCGCCCGGCATGATCATGATGTGATCGAGGCCGCCGAAACATAGCAATTCCGCGCCGCTGCATCTTGCTTGGCTCGTGCGCGGCACAGCGCGAATGGTCCGTCACGCGCCCTTCCGCGCAGGCGGCGAGGTCATCAATGCTGTGGTGTCCGGCACCATCTCGGTCGCCTGCACGACCGTCGGTTCGGCAAAGGTCGCCGCTGAAACGGGCCGTGCGCAGATCATCGCCGTCAGCACCGCGCAGCGGTCGACGGCGCTGCCGGAAACGCCGACCTTCGCCGAGAGCGGCTTCCCCGACATCGACATCACCAGCTGGATCGCGATCTTCGGGCCGGCCGGCATCCCCGGGCCGGTGCTGGAGGTCCCTGCGGCTGCCTTCGGCCGTGCGATGGCGGATGCCGGCGTGCAGGCCAGGCTCGTGTGCGGGCGTTGCGTGTTGTAGTCGATCCTCAAGGCTTCGATGATCCGGCGCGCGGCAGACAGGCTGCCGAACAGGTGTGCGTTCAGGCACTCGTCGCGGAACAGGCCGTTGAAGCTCTCCACGAGCCCGTTCTGCTGCGGCTTACCAGGCGCGATGTAGTGCCACAGCACCCCGGTCTTTGATTGCTACCGCAGCATGGCGTTGGAGGTCAGCTCCGTCCCGTTGTTGCTGAAGATCATGGCAGGCGCGCCACGCAGCGCCGCAGCACGGCGCGCCGCGGGCGTGATCAGCTTTTTCCCAACAGGCCCTTCAGCGCCAAGGCATCCAGCATCGATTTCGCCAGGAGCTTTTTCAACCGCCGGTTCTTGTCTTCCAGCGCCTTCAGTTTCTGCGCGTCCGACATCTCCTTGCCGCCGTATCGCGACTTCCAGCGATAGAACGTTTGTTGGCTGATCCCGTGCCGGCGGCACACATCCTCCGTCTCCGCCCCGGCTTACTGCTCCCGCAGCACGCCGATCATCTGGCCGGCATACATGCCAACCGCTGAACCTGCTCGTCTTCATCGTCCATCTCCTGTTCGGGACGGACTCCCTCTCAATTCGATGGATCAGCCAGGGGGCAAGGTCATCCCAATCCGGCCCTCGATCATCACGAGAGCCAACGTGAACCCTACCGCCAGCTGGATCCCGATCGGCCGCCGATCTCCCCGCTAACGGGGGCCCTTTTCCACACCTATTCGCACATCTCGGCGTTGCGCCCCCGCGCGACGAAGACGGCGGTTGCGTGCGCGCTGCCTCGCGGCGCCGCCGCGACGCGTGAGTCGGGCAGATTGGTTGCGCCCGTCAAGCCACGGCCTGCCAAATCACGTAGGTCTTCCGCAGCGTCTCGTGCACCGTCCACGTGCCATGGGTGGCAGGCGGGAAGAACGCGGCGTCGCCGGCTTCGAAGTCGAAGTGATGGCCTTCATCGGTGACGAAGCTTGCCCTTCCGGCGATGAAGTGGCTGAACTCGGCGTCCATCACCGCGCGGCGGAACCGGCCCGGCGTCGCTTCCCAGGTGCCAGTCTTGAAGCTGCCGTTCGGCGCCGCGAAGGCTTCGAGCTTCCGTAGCATCGGTGGCGTGCCACCCTCAGGGGCGGTGGGGCGGCCAGCCTCGGCAAGGGAGGCCGTAATGGGACGCCGGATGTGGATGATGGTCATCGATTGGCCTCGCGATGGGTTAGGGCTGCGTCAATGGCGCCATAGGCAAGCCAGAAGTCGGGAAGCACCTTGCAGCCGCGGCTCGCCGCCCGGTCGCTCCTCCGCCCGGCGTCCAGCAGCACCATCCAGGCGCCAGCCTCGGTAGTGTGGAGCCCGGCAGCCAAGCCGCCCAGCCCGACATCGACGACACCGACATTATGGCGTCGGCCGGAGTCGGGCCACGGTGTGGCGACGGAGGGCATGGTCCAGATACAGGTCGGGTCAGGTTGCACGCCTCAGCCTCACTGCATCGATTAATAATCCAATTGAATTGCAATGCGATGCGTATGGGCGTCAAGTGGTAGGGCTTTCGATGCACTTCGCGGTCGAAGACCCGGCGACTCTGCGACGCTGTGGAGGACGCGGTCCGGCACGGCGCACGCTTCGCTCTCGGTGGCCGTCCGCACAGCCTTGGCGGGCGCTTCTGGGAGGTCACGCTGCTGCTGGACACGATGCAAGCGATGCGCCGTCCCACCGAGGCGACCTTCGGGCCCTTGGCGACGGTCTTCCGGTTGCGTGGCGAGGAGCATTCGACGACGGACGGTAGACCACTACAACCACCACCGCTGCCACGAAAGCCTGCGCAACCTCACCCCGGCCTATGTCTATTTCGGACGCGGCCAGTCCATCCTGCTCGATCGCGAACGCATCAAGCGACAGACCATCCAACAGCGACGCTTGATCCACCAGCAACTCGCCGCCTAACCTCCGAACCCGATGGGCCGGATCCTCCGCTAGCCAGCAAACTACGCTGTCTCAAAGCATTCGACGACGGACAGACCCAACGCCCTTCCTTACGCCCCCCTGGCCATAGAGGAGCCAACCATGATGTCGCCCCCTTCCGGCGCAAGTCTGCGCCGCCGTAGCGCCCTTGCCGGCATCCTTGCAGCACCGGTCGGCGCAGTGCATGCGCAGGCGCAAGCCTGGGCGCCCGACCGCCCGATACGAGTGATCGTGCCCTTCCCGCCGGGCGGTGCGACCGATATCTGGGCGCGGCTGGTAACGGACGGCATGCAGGGCGCGCTCGGCCAGCCTCTGGTAATCGACAACCGCGCCGGCGCAGGCGGGATGTTGGGCGCGGAGGCCGTGGCGCGCGCCGTGCCCGATGGGCACACACTGCTCTTCACCATCACTTCCCTGGTGCAGTCGCCGGTAGTGATGCGGCGCTTCCCTTACGATCCGGTGGCCGATTTCCAGCCGATCGGCCGCCTTGGCAGCAATGCCAACGTCTGGGTCGTCGGGCCGGCCGTGCCGGCCGAGGTCACGACGATGGAGCAGTTCACCGCCTGGGGCCGGGGCCGGGATCTGGCGTTCGGCTCCTGGGCCAATGGCTCGACCGGCCATGCCTTCGGGCTGATGCTGGCGCAGGAAGCCGGGCTCAGGATGGCGCATATCGCCTATCGCGGCGAGGCGCCCGGGGTGCAGGACCTGCTAGCGGGCAACATACATGGCGGGTGGCATTCCACCGGCGCAGTGGGTGAGTTGATGCGGGCCGGCCGGCTTCGCGCGTTGGCCAGCACTGGTACTGCGCGTCTGCCTTCGCTGCCGCAGGTGCGGACGATGCGGGAGGCAGGCTTTTCCGATCGCTTCGCCTTTGTCGGTTTCTCCGGCCTGCTGGCGCCGCGCGACCTACCGGCGCCGATCCTGCTGCGCCTAACTGACACCTTCGCGCAAGTCGCGCAGGATGCCGAGGTGCAGCGAAGGTTGACGGCGATGGACACCTTCCCGGGCTATCTCGGTCCCGAGGATTTCCGTGCCTTCATCGCCGATTCCATTCGCCGCTGGCAGGCGATCACCGACCAGCTTGGCCTTCAGGCGGATGGCTGAGCCAGTGCCGCATCGGCCGCCCGCGCCGCGGCGCTGCGTTCGCTTGGGCGTCCGTGACCGCCGCCACCGCCCGTCCACATCTCCAGCACATCGCCGGCGCGCAACACCTGGTCATCCTTCGATCGCACGGCGATGACCGCATTGCCGCGCAGGATGTGGCAGCCGGCCAGCGCGCCGGGCTCGCCGCCGGAGAACCCCTCGGCCGCGACGCGGAAGCGGTCGCAATAGATCGACAGCCGTACGCCATCGGCCAGAATTCGGTAACGCCGGAGCGAGCCATTGCCGCCGCGATGCCGCCCCGCGCCGCCGCTTCCGGGCAGCAGGCGATAGGCCTCGATGCGGAAGAAATCGTAATCCGCATCCACCGCCTCGACCGGCACATTGGTGCAGTTGGACAGCGGGCCGGCCACGGCATCGCAGCCATCGCCCTCGGCAAAGCCACCGAAGCCGCCATCGCGCAACTCGATGAATACACGGTAGCGGCCATCGCGCAGATGGCTCAGGCAGAAGGAGGTCGTGCTGTCGAAGCCGGTGGCCACCGCGCGTTCGGGAATGGCCTTGCCGAGTGCCTTCAGCACCGCGTCATAGGCGCGATAGGTGGCCTCCATCCGCGCCCGCACCGGAGCGGGGAAGCGCGGATTGAGCAGCGTGCCCTCCGGCACCGTGATGGTCACGGCTTGCGAGGCGCCCTCATTGAAGGGCACGTCATCGCCGGTGAGGAAAGACTTTAGGGCTGCCAGGGTGCCCGAGACCACCGAGGCGTAGGGCGCATTCATGTGGCTGCGCACCTGGGGCGCGGTGCCGGAAAAATCCACGCTCAGCGCATCGCCCGCGATGGTGACGCGAGCGCGCACCAGCAGCGGGCCGGAGCCCAGCCCATCATCATCGACGTAATCCTCGCCCACGTATTCGCCATCGGGCATGGCCCCGATGGCGGCGCGCAGGCAGCGTTCGACATAGGCGATCTGTCCGGCCATGGCGGCCTCGACGGTGGCGGCGCCATAGCGGGCGCAGAGTTCCTGAACCCGCGCGGCCCCGGTGAAGCAGGCGGCGAACTGGCTGTCGATATCGCCCAGCGTCTGCTCCGGCACCCGGATATTGGCGCCGATCCAGGGCCTGAGATTGCCCTCACGCCAATCCGTCTCGTAATTGCAACGCATCGGCGGCAGGATCAGCCCCTCGCCGTAGAGATCGGTCGAGGAGGCGTTCAACCCCGGCGCGCCGCCGCCGACATCGAGGTGATGCGCCACCGACGCCGCATAGGCGATGATCCGCCCATCAACGAAAACCGGCATGAAGATCAGGATATCGGAGAGGTGGTGCGCACCCCGATAGGGGTGGTTAGTGATGTAGAAATCGCCCTGCCTCAGCCGCTCCGGCGGCACCGACGCCATGCAGGCGCGCAGCGTGATCGAAAGCGAGCCGACCAGGACCGGGATCAGTTCATCACTTTGCGCCACCGCGCGCCCGGTGGCGTCCATGATGCCGGTCGATGCGTCCTTTCCGTCGCGCACGATGGGCGAGAATGCCGAGCGGTAGAGCTTGGCGCCCATCTCCCGAGCGGCGGACATCAGGGCCTGGCCGATCACGGCTTGGTCGGCGGGGCTGATCATGAATCCCTCGTGAGCAGGAGATTGCCGGCCTCGTCTTCCTCGGCCGTCCAGCCAGGGGGAACCCAGATGCTGGCGGTGCTGTCCTCGATCAGGAAGGGGCCAGGGCGCGGTGCTTCGAGCCGCCTGGCGCCGGCCAGGCCCGGCAGGCCGGCGCGGGCGACATGCAGGCCAACGCGGTAGGAGACGATCTCCACGGCGCGGGCGCGCGTATCGACCGGCGCGCGATAGATCCGTTCATGCGCGGCCGAGAAGGCCGCCAGAAGCCCGGCTTCGTCCGGATCACCCTCCAGCGCCACGCCAATCTCGAAGGCTTGGCCGACGAGGCGCATGTCGAGCGAAACCTCCAGCCGGCGCTCGCCCACAACGCCATAGGCATCGAGCCGCGCCGCCAGTTCATCGCGCATCGCGGCGACTTCGCGTCGCACCTCCTCCGCCGCACCTGGGCCGATGACGCGCCTGCGCGTGCGGGCCGCGAGCAGCGTATTGTCGGCGGCCAGCAGGCCATAGGCGGAGAGCACGCCTGCACCGGGCGGCACCAGCACGCGCGCGATGCCCAGCTCCTCCGCGACGGCGGCGGCGTGCAACGGGCCGGCGCCGCCATAGGGCACGAGGACATGGGCGCGCGGATCGCGGCCACGCTCGGTGGAGACGAGCCGCACTGCGGCCACGACATTGGCGACGACGATGCGCACCACGCTCTTCGCCGCCGCCTCGATGGACAGGCCCAGCCTAGCCGCCAGCGGGGCGAAGGCGGCGCAAGCGGCGGCCTCGTCCATCACCAGCCCGCCAGCCAGGGTTTTTCCGGCGCGGATGCGGCCGCAGATCACCTGCGCATCGCTCAAGGTGGGCTGGGTGCCGCCGCGGCCGTAGCAGGCCGGCCCCGGATCGGCGCCCGCGCTGCGCGGGCCCACCCGCAGCATGCCGCCGTCATCCACCCAGGCGATGGAACCGCCGCCGGCGCCAACGGTGGTGATGTCCAGCATGGGCATCTGTACCACCAGCCCATCAACCAGAGAGTCCCGCGCCATATCTGGCCGGCCATCGGCGATCAGCGCCACATCGGCCGAGGTGCCGCCGATATCGAGGGTGATGACATCGCGCACCCCCGAAAGCCCGGCCTGGCGCACCGCGCCCATCACCCCGGCGGCGGGGCCGGAGAGCAGCGCCGTCACCGCATTGGCCCGCATGGCCCGCGCCGGCACGCGCCCGCCATTGGACTGCATGACGGAGAAATCGCCGGCAAAGCCATCCGCCACCAGCCGGCTCTCCATGCGCCCAAGATAGGCGTCGAGCACCGGCTGCACATAGGCCGAAAGCGCCGTGGTGCTAGCGCGCTCGTATTCCCGGAATTCCTGGGTGACGGCGTGGGAACAGGTAACGGGCAGGCCGGGCGACAGCCGCGCGATCAGCGCCGCCAGCGCCTGCTCATGCGACGGGTTGGCATAGGCGTTGAGCAGGCAGATCGCCACCGCGCCATAACCGCCGCGCGCGAGGAACGCCTCGATGCGCGGCGCCAGCGCCTCGACATCAAGCGCCGTCGCCACGCTGCCATCGGCCAGGATGCGCTCGGCCACCTCCATCGCATCCTCGCGCGCCACCAGCGGCCGGGGCTTGCGGTAGCGCAGGTCGAACAGCTTCAGCTTGTCCTGCCGCCCGAGCAGCAGGACATCCCGGAAGCCCTCGGTGGCCAGAAGTGCCAGTCGCGCGCCGCGCCGCTCCAGCACCGCGTTCGTGGCAACGGTGGAGCCATGGACGAATTCGGTGATGTCCCGGGGCGCGATGCCGGCGGCGGCCAGGGCGTGAAAAGCGGCCTCATCGGGCCGCGCCGGCGTGCTTGGCACCTTGGCGATGGTCACACCCGCGGGGCCTATGGCCACCAGGTCGGTGAAGGTTCCGCCGATCTCAATGCCGACCGTAAGCATGCTACTGCGCCGTGATCCGGGCTTCGCGGATCACCCGGCCCCAGCGCTGGGTCTCCTCCCGCGCCAGCGCACCCAGCGCCTCGGGCGTGCCATCCGCCGGTTCGGCGCCGATGTCGAGAATGCGTTGGCGCACGGCGGGCTGCGCCATGATGCGGCGGAAGCCCGTGTTCAGCCGCTGAATGACCGCAGGCGACGTGCCGCCGGGCGCATAGAGCGAAAACCACGACACCACCGAGTAGCCGGGCAGCCCCGCCTCGGAAATCGTCGGAATATCGGGCGCGGCCAGGGCGCGCGCCGGCGAGGTGACGCCCAGGGCCGTCAGCCGCCCCGCCCGCACCAGTTCGATGGCGCCGGGCAGGTTTTCGAACATCAACTGGATCTGGCCGCCCTGCACGTCGGTGAGCGCGGGCACGCTGCCGCGATAGGGGACATGCACCATGTCCACGCCCGCCATCAGCTTGAACAACTCACCCGCCAGATGCGTGCTGGCGCCAATGCCGGCGGAACCGAAATGAATGCTGCCCGGCCTCGCCCGCGCTGCCGCGATCAGGCCGGTGACGGTGTTGATACCCAAGCCCGGATTGACCACCGCGATATTCGGCACATTGGCGATGAGCATGACGGGTGTCAGGTCGCGCATCGGGTCGAAAGGCATCGAGGGCAGTAGCGCCGGCAGCGTGGCGATGGGGCCCGGCGTGCCAATCACCAGAGAAGTGCCATCGGGCGCCGAGGCCGCGACCTGCGCCGTGCCCGTGACACCCCCGGCACCCGGGCGGGATTCCACGATGACAGGCTGGCCGAATTCCCCCTGCCCCTGATCCGCCAGGATACGCGCCAGGATGTCGGTGGTGCCGCCGGTGGTGAAAGGCACGACGATGCGGATGGGGCGCGCCGGAAGCTCCTGCGCCCGGCCGCCGCGCGCCAGGAAGGGCAGGGTAAGCAAAATGGAACGGCGAAGCGGCATGAGCGCCCCCTGGCGATGAGGGGCGAGTGTGCGCAGCGTCTGGGCCGCCGGCAAGGCCGCTACAGGCCCAATTTGTCCAGCACCCGCCCCTGCCAGACCCGCGCCAGCACGCCTAGCCGCCACAAGCCATGGAAGGGGATGGGCCGAATGGAGGTGACAGGCATGTCCAGCGCTTCGGCCGGCGTGCCGTTCAGGCGGCGGGCGATCTGCGCGCCCATGGCGGTCGCCATCGCCACGCCACGGCCATTATAGCCCAGCGCTGCGATCAGCCCCGGCGCGGGTTCGTGCAGATGCGGCAGATGGTCGGGCGTCATCGCCAATTGGCCGTTCCAGCCATGCGTCCACTCAGCGCCCGCCAGCCCGGGCCACAGTTTTTCGGCATAATCCATCAGGTAGCGCACCGGCGCCGTGTCGGTGATCGGCGCCTGCGGGCCTCGGCCGCCCATCAGCAGCCGGTTCGCGGCATCCATGCGGTAATAGACGGTGATCCGCCCCGCCTCATACAGCGCGGCGCGGCGGGGCATGATGCCCCGCGCCACGGCCTCGGGCAGCGGCGCTGTGGCGGCGATCGAACTGAACACCGGCACCACGCTTTGCCGCAGCCCGGGCCAGAGATCATCGGTGTAGCCATTGGTGGCGAGCACGACGGATTGTGCGTCGATATGGCCGCGCGCCGTTTCCACCCGCCAGCCGGCGCCGCTGCGGACCAGCCGGGTGACGGGGCTTTGCCCATGGATGCGTGCCCCCTGGCGCTGCGCCGCCGCCGCCAGGCCGCGAGCATAGGACAGGGGGTGCAGATCACCGCCCCGCGCATCGACCATGGCGCCGGAATAGCGCCCGGTGCCGGTCAACCCCGCCGCCTCGCGTGCATCGGCGTAGGTGACGGGCCAGCCGCGCCTGGCACCCTGCTCGGCGCTGCGCGCCACCGCGGCCGCGCTGGCCTCGCCGATTGCGGCGCGTATCGTGCCTTCCTGCCGTGCCTCGCACTGGATCTGGTGTCGGCGGATGAGGTTGAAGACGGCGTCAGGCGCGCCGTAGGACATAGCCAGCATGCGCCCGCCCAGATCGGGGCCGAAATCGCGCTCGATCTCGTCGGGGTCGGGCTTCAGGCCCGGATTAACTTGTCCGCCGTTGCGGCCGGAGGCACCCCAGCCCGGCTCATGCGCCTCCAGCAATGCCACGTCGCTGCCTGCCTCGGCGAGGTGCAGCGCGGCCGAGAGTCCGGTGAAACCGCCACCGATGATGCAGACATCGGCGCGGGTCGAGCCCTCGAGCGGCCGGGCTGGCGGGGCGGGTGCGGCGGTGACGGCGTAGAGGCTGGGCGGCAGCATGGCTTATTCCAGGGGGTGAAGAACGCGGCGAAGGAAATCCTGCGTGCGCGGCTCACGCGGGGCGGAGAGCAATTCGGCGGGCCGGCCTTCCTCGACCACGCGGCCCTTGTCCATGAAAACCACATGGTCCGCCACTTCGCGGGCGAAGCCCATCTCATGCGTCACGACGGCCATGGTCATGCCCTCGCGCGCCAGGTCGCGCATGACGGTCAGCACCTCGCCCACCAGTTCGGGATCGAGCGCGCTGGTGGGTTCGTCGAACAGCACCGCCTTGGGCCGCATGGCGAGCGCGCGGGCGATGGCCACGCGCTGCTGCTGCCCGCCCGAAAGCTGCGAGGGATAGGCGCTTTCCTTCCCCGTTAGGCCGACGCGCGCGAGCAGTTGATGCGCGTGCTTTTCGGCCGAGGCGCGGCTTTCACCGGCGGCATGGATCGGGCCTTCGGTCACGTTCTCCAGCGCGGTACGATGCGGAAACAGGTTGAAGCGCTGGAACACCATGGTCACCTGCTGGCGCGTCGCACGGATTTCGGGCCGCGCGCGGTCCACCCGCTGGCCGAGCACGCGCACCTCGCCCCCCTCATAGGATTCGAGGCCGTTCACGCAGCGCAGCAGCGTGGACTTGCCGGAGCCCGACGGCCCGATGATGCAGACCACCTGGCCCTGCCGGACTTGCAGCGAGATGCCGTCCAGCACGCGGTTCGTGCCGAAGGATTTCTCCAGGCGCTCGATCTCGATCATCGCCGCCCGAACCTTTTTTCCAGCCGCGCCACCAGGATGATCAGCGGGATCGAGAGGCAGAGATACAGCAGCGCCGCCATCGTCCAGACCTCCTGATTCTTGAAGGTGGAGGAGGCGATGAGCCGCGCCTGGGTGGAGAGTTCCGCCACCGTGATCACGCTGGCTTGCGAAGAGTCCTTCAGCAGCATGATCAAGTTGTTGCCATAGGGCGGCAGCACGATGCGCACCGCCTGCGGCAGCACCACGCGGGAGAGGATGCGCGCCCGCGTCATGCCCAGGCTCTCCGCCGCCTCGATGGTGCCCACATCCACCGCCAGGATACCGGCGCGGAACACTTCGCCCATATAGGCCGAATAGGCGACGCCGAGACCGATGACGCCCGCCTGAAAGGCTGTCAGATCCACGCCGAATTCGGGCAGAACGAAGTAGATGTAGAACAACTGCACCAGGATCGGGATGCCGCGGATCGTGTTGGTGAAGATCATCGCCGGCCACTCCAACCAGCGTTTCCCGGAGGTGCGCATCAGCGCCCAAACGATGCCAAGCGCCGTCGAGAGCAGCAGCGCGCAGATCGTCACCGCGATGGTCACCCAGACGCCTTGTAGCAGGATGGGCAGGAACTCCCGCCCGTCCCGCAGGAAGCTCTCCCACGTCAAAGAAGGATGCTCACCCGGCCGACGGTGGCAGGTTCCACTTGGTGATCAACGCCGCGAAGGCGCCGTCGGCCTTCATGCTCGCGAGGCCCGCATTCACCCGGGCCATGTTCGGATCACCCTTGCGCGCGCCGATCGCGATGCTGCCGACCAGCGAGGGGCGATACTCTGGCAGCAACCGCACGCCGCGAAAGGTCCCCTGGGCGATCTGGTAGGAGACGATCGGCGCGTCGCCGAAGCCTGCCGCGATCCGGCCCAGCGAGACGTCGCGCATGATGTCCGCCACGCTGTCGTAGGTCCGCACCTCGAGGCCGGCGGCCCGAAGCGGCTCGACATAGACGGTTCCGATCTGCGCGCCGGCCGTCACGCCGCGCATGTCTGCCAGCGTGCGCCAGGGGCGCTGCTCGCCCTCCCGCACCGCGACACCCTCGCCATAGGCATAGACGGGGTCGGAGAAATCGATCTGCTCGCGCCGCGCCGGCGTCGCCAGCATGGCGGCCGCGATCAGGTCGATGCGCGACGAGGTGAGCGAGGGGATCAGTGCCGCGAAGGGCGTGGCCTGGACCTCGACGCCAAAGCCCTGACGGCGGCCGATCTCGGTGATGAGTTCCACCATGAAGCCGGTGATCGTGTTGGTCCGCGTGTCGAGGAAGGTGAAGGGAATGCCCGTCGGCGTGGATCCGATTTTGAGCACCTGGCCCTGCGCGAGCACCGGTTGCCCCCCGGCCAGCACGGCGGCACCACCCAACACATAACGGCGACTGAACACGGAAGTTTCTCCTCGATATTCGGGTATGCATCAGGACACGGCTGGCGCTTGGCATCAAGAGCGGGGCGGGCGCCAAGATGATCCTCGAAAGACGCAATGTTTCACGTCGGTGTGGGGAACAGAACACAAAGGTGGCTCAGGAATTTCGGTCAGCCCGATCGGTGGCTTTCCTGCCTGACAGCGGCGATGTTGTCGCGGATCAGGGTCTCACATGACGAAGCGAATGCGCCGGACGCACAGCACCGGCTTCAAGGCGAAGGAGGCCTTGGCGGCCATCAAGGGCGAGAAGTGTGTATCAGTATCCAAATGGAATTCCATGCCAAACGTGATCCAATTTATTGATATAGTTAGTGAATTCGGTAGATGGCGGGGGTCCCAATCGGCGCCGATCGGCACCCCATTCCAAACGAAAGTTCTCCCTCTATATCAAGCCGTTGTGGTCGGTTTGGGATGGGGTCCCGTTAGGGTGCTGCTCCACAGCATGGACCGCATCGATCACGAGCGAGGCCGACACGGCGCGCTTCATCGCGGCCGAGGTCACGCGTTGGGAAGGGCTGCTGCGCCGCGCCGAGCCGCCGCCACGCCGTTGAGGATCGGGGCCGCTACGCCCCGCCCCCGGCCCGCCACGCGGCCGCGGTCAGGCCTCGCCCGGCCTGTTGCGCAAGGGCAGTGCCTGCCCACGCGAGAGCAGACGCGCTTCGTAGAAGGCCGCGTCTCCATATTCGAACTCGACCATCAACAACCGCCTCGCCAGCCGCGAGGCGGATAATTCCTCGGCCATCCCCATCCCCCCGTGCAGTTGGATGGTGGCGGCCGCGAAGCGACGGCTCAGCGGCCCGATATAGAGCTTGGCCAGTTCCACATCCCGCTCGGGCACGGCGCCCTCGGCACCGACCCGCTCCAGCAGGGCGACCACCATGGCCCTCGCACTTTCCTGCACGGCGAAAAGGTCGGCGACCTTGAGGGTCGCACGCACCAGCAGCGCCGCGTGCAGGCGAGTGGAGCGGCTACGCAAGGGGATGACCGCGGTTCACCGTCCGCGCTGATGGCCGCGTCGACGGCGATGTCGGCATCGCGCGATGCACCGGCCAGATCACCGTGCGCTTCTAGAACACGACGCTGCTCGCCCAGGCGCAGACTGGCACCGCGGCCGAGTTCGCCCTGGCCTTCATCATCTATGCGAACCGCAGCCTGACCATCACGCTGCACGAAGTCTATCTGGCGCTGGCCAAGACGCCGATCGAAGGGCCGGCCGGCGTGGAGGCCAGCTTCGATTTCCGCGCCGCCTTCAACGCGACGGCGACGCGGATGATGACGGCGGTGCTGGGGAACCAGCAGGCGGCCACGGAGTATGCGTGAAATAGCCAATTCGATATCGCTGTCGCTGAACTCGGCGGCAGCGCTGCGGCCTCGCACTCAGTAGAGCGTCGTGTCGTAGGCGTGTGCGATCCGGGCATCGGCCTCATGCGCCTCGATCTTCTTCGTTTGGTCAGCAAGGATCCTGCCGAACGAGGGCAACTCGCCCTCCGCTGCATGCCGCGTGGGATCCCAGATCTGGCTGCGCTTCAGCGCCTTACCGCAATGGAAGTATACCTCTTCCACGGTCACTTCGAGCGCGCTCTTCGGTAGCCTGTCATTCGCGGAGAGACTCGAAAGGGTATCGGCCTCGCTAATGAATCGAGCGCGGCCGTTCACCCGCAATGTCTCCAGCACCCCTGGAACGAAAAACAGGAGGCCGACGCGCGGATTACTCAACAGGTTGGTCAGGCTGTCGACGCGATTGTTGCCGGGTCTGTCAGGAAGCAGCAGTGTGAGTTCGTCGCGAACCACGACGAAGCCAGGCGCATCGCCGCGTGGCGATGCATCGCAAGTGCCATCCGCGCCAGCCGTCGCCATCACGAGGAAGGGCGAGCGCGCGATGAAGCTGCGCGCATGGACATCCAGATGGTCGAGTTGCTTCACGCGGGCGAGCGGCGTCGGCTCCGGATAGATGTCGCGCAGGTTATCCATGTTTCGCTCCCTGATTTAGCTCGGTGATGCCCCGGAGGCACGCACCACCGGCTCCCATTTGGCCAGTTCTGCCTGCACGAAGGCAGCGGTGCCCGCGGGCGTCGTACCAATGACGCCGGGCTGGCCCATTTCCTCGAGGCGACGCGCCACCTCCGGTTCCGCCACAACCGCGTTCAGCGCCGCATTGAGGGTGGAGACGATCGGTGCAGGCGTATTGGCCGGCGCAAAGACGACATTCCAGGTGTAGGCTTCGTAGTCGGGAAGTCCGGCCTGCGGGAATGTCGGCACATCTGGCAATGCCGATGCGCGGTCTGGCGTCGCGATGGCAAGCGCACGCAAGCGCCCCTCGCGGACAAAGGGGACCACCGACGCCAGCGCATCAGAGGCAAAATCCAGCCTTCCAGAGATGAGATCTGCTGCCATCGGCGCGGAGCCGCGATACGGCACGTGCGTTGCCTGCGCGCCAAGCTTCTGCATGAGAAGGACAGAGGCGAGATGTCCCATCGAGCCTGTGCCCGATGAGCCGTAGTTGAGCTGCCCCGGCCGAGCACGGAGCAGCGCAATGAAATCCTGGAGCGTTCGAACCGGCTGATCCGCATGCACCACGAGGATGATCGGCACGCGCGCAATCTGGGCAATGGGCTCAAAGTCGCGCACGGGATGGAAGGGCAGGCGATCGCCTTGCAACGCCGGGTTAACCGCGTGGGTGGTTGCCGTGCCGATCAGCAATGTATGCCCGTCTGGCGCTGCGCGAGCGACGAGCTCGGCGGCGAGTGCGCCACCAGCGCCTGGCCGCGCATCGACGATGAATGACTGACCCAGGCGCGCGCTTAGCCGTTCCGCGAGCAACCGCGCGACAATGTCCGTCGGGCCGCCGGCAGCAAATGGAATGACAATGCGGACAGGACGGCTCGGATAGACCGACTGGGCGAGCGGGCGCCGCTGTGTGGCGAACAGGCAGAGAGATCCAGCGCCAAGGCCGCAAAGCGTGGAACGGCGATTTGGCATGGCAGGCACCCCTCTCAATATTCGAGCCAATTGCATCGTCGGCATTGGGGCGCACGCGTCAACCCAACAGGCTCGATCAGAGCGATGCGTATGTCCGTTTTGGCAAAGGAACCTTGCATGCTTACCCTCGACCTCCCGGCTGAGCCGTACTGGCTCGACCTGCCGCGCGGTGTCCGCGTGGAAATCCGTCCCGTCACCACAGCCGTCATGGCCGCAGCCCAGGCCGGCTCCGCGCGCCGCCTCGGCGCGCTGCGGGCCGCGGAGGCGGACCTCGACCCCGACATGGCCCGCGGCCTGGCCTTCTCATTCCTGGTCAAGGCGCTCGCCCGACACGCGGTGGTGCCCTGGGAGGGCGTTGGTGACACCGCCGGCAAGCCGCTGCCGCTCTCGCCTGAGGCGGTCGAGCGCCTGATGAACATGGAGAAGACAGCCGCGGCCCTCTCACTTCGCTCATCGCTAGGCGCTCGGCTAAGGCTCTACCTTGGTGCCAACAGGCGCCGCGCTCGCGCCAGCAGCGATCCCACCAAAGCGATCTGCGCCAGGTTGAACGCGATACCCGCCCACCAGGCAGCCGCGTAGAAGCCCACACCGTCGTAGATCGCGCCCGCCAGCCACGCGCCGAATGCCATGCCCGACAGGCTGCACAGGAGCAATGCCGGCACGCGCCACGTCACTTCCACCGCTGGGAATAACTCACGCACGGCCAGCACATAGGCCGGCACTATCCCTGCGAAGCCCAGCCCATAGGCCGCCGCGACGAAGAAAAGGCCCGCCTCGTCCTGGGTGGTCAGAAAGGCCATCATCCCCAGCGTCTGGGCCAGGCCGCCCATCAGCACGGTCCACAGCCCACCGATCCGGTCCGACAGCCAGCCCCAGAACTGGCGCGACAGAAATGCCGCAAGCAGCAGCACCGACAGCATTACCGCCCCTTGCGATGTCGCGATGCCGAGATCGCCACAGAACGCGACCAGATGCGCGGCCGGCATCGCCATCGGCACGCAGCACAGGAAGCTTGCGGCGGACAGCAAGGCCAGCGCCTTGTTCGGCGCCATCCCCAGAACCTGTGCGCCAGGCACCGAGCGGATGCCGCCTATCCCTCCCAATGCCACTGGCGGTGGCCGAAGCACCAAGGCGGCAAGGGCCACGACAATCGCTGACGCCACCACGCCATAGACCAACATGGTGAGCTGCCAGCCAAACGCGCTGATCGTCCGCTCGAACACGGACGGCCAGACGAAGCCCGCGACATATTGGCCGGACGAGACCAGGGCCAGCGCCGTACCGCGGCGCCGGTCGAACCAGAGCGAGACATAGGCGAGCATGGGCGGGAACAGCGCCCCGTTGCCGAACAGCCCCACCCCCAGGCCGATGCCCACCAGTAGCGACCAGGGCTCGGCCAGCGACGCAATCGCCAGCCCCATGAAGATCGCGACGCCGCCGAGGATGGCCACTGCGCGCTGCCCGAACCGGCCGGCGAGCAGGCCGCACAGCACCCCACCCACCCCTGTTCCAAGATAGGCGAGTGCCGTGGCCAGCGAAGGCAGAGAACGGCCAGAGCCCAGCGTTTCCGAGATGGGAACGAGGCCGATCACGACCGTCATCGATGCGCCCGCGGCTAGACAGAGCATGGCGAGCGTGGCCCATGCAATGTGCCAGGACTGGCGGGTCTCGATGCTTTGGATCCCGGCCGTGTCCGTCGCTCCGTTTGTCATCGGCGTTTTTCTCCCTGGCGAACTTCCGTTGTGCGCGCGGCGGGGGCAACCCCGCCCGGGAATGCAGCGCCGCCGGCGGAAGGGATAACCGCAGCGCACGGCAAAACCCATGATCGTTCCAGCAGGAACGCAGACTTCGATGACGGCATGCGGCCATTACCGGACCGTGACACTGGGAAATTGGCCGATCACCCGGCGCTCCTTGTTCGCGGCCGCCGCGGCCGTGCGAAGTCCCGTGTGGGGGTGGCGCAGACCAAAGCCTGGCCACAGCGGCCGATCCGGATCATCGTGCCCTATAGGCCTCGGCGAACGCCTCGAGCAGCGCGCGGGACATCACTGCCCCGTCCAGTCGCGCAGCGCGCCGCGCATGACCTGCTGCACCGTCTGGCCCGCATCGGGCATCGCCGCGGCGGCGTACCAGTGGTCACTACCGGGAATCTGGGCCAGGCGGACCGCGCAGCCGCGCTCGCTCATCGCCGCCACGACGCGGGGCGCGAAATCCAGCATCGAGGCCACATCCCCCTCCGCCATCACCACCAGCAGCGGCGGCAGGGCGACGCCGGGCGTGACATGCGCTTCAATATCCTCGGGCTGGATCAGGCCGGAGAGCGCCAGCACCCCCACACAGGGCACATGCTC